>JAICYF010000232.1 GCA_025934355.1 Acidothermaceae bacterium | reverse complement strand
GTGGCCGGCCTGCTCTCCGGCTTCTTGCTGCGTTCCTCCGCCCAGGCCCAGGGCCGGCAAGTGCTGCGTGACGACGCCAGCCTGGCGGCGACCGCCACCGACGTCTCGGTCGAGCGCAACGGTCGGGCCCGAGTGCCTGAGGCGATCGTCCGGGTGCTCAGCGGTGACCGCATCAGCGTCGTCCTGGTCGACAGCGCGGGCGCGCTGACCGGTCCCGAGGGTCGCCCACTGACGGCGCAGCCGCTGAGTGCGCGAGACGTCGCCACGCTGACGAACGGCGGAGACGTCTCTACAACGCGCACCGTGAACGGCAGTCGCTCTTACGTCGAAGCCCGCCCGCTGTCGGACGGCGGTGCCGTCGTCCTGTTTCAGAAACTCGCGGCCGCCCGCTCGAACGAGGGCGGCACCCGACTGCGACTGATCTTCGGTCTTGGCGTCGGCTTGCTGGTGGCCGCAGCTGTGGGAGTGGTCCTCGCCCGAAGGCTCGCCCGACCGCTGCAGCGGGCGGCCGCCGCGGCGCATCGGCTGTCGACCGGCGCACGCGACGTCCGCGTCGAACCCGAAGGCCCGGCCGAGGTCGCGGAGGTCGCCGAGGCCATCAACGCGCTGAACGCCGCTCTGTCCGTGAGCGAGGGCCGGCAGCGTGACTTCCTGCTGTCGGTCTCGCACGAGCTTCGCACGCCGCTGACCGCGGTCAAGGGCTACGCCGAGGCGTTGGCGGACGACGTAGTGCCGGCGGAGGCAGTGGCCCCGACCGGGCGGGTGCTGCTCGCGGAATCCGGCCGGTTGGAGCGATTGGTCAGTGATCTCCTCGACCTCGCCCGACTCGGCGCGCAGGACTTTCGGATCGACGTCACCGACGTCGACGTCAACGAGTTGGTGCGGCAGGCGGCGACGGTTTGGGCCGACCGATGCGCGCGGGAGGGCGTCCCGTTCGACACGCAGCTTCCCGCCGCGCCGGTGTGGGTGCGCACCGACCCGACGCGGGTTCGGCAAATCATCGACGGGTTGGCGGAAAACGCGCTTCGGGTCACGCCAACCGGCCGCCCGATCGTCTTCGCCTTGCAGGCGAACGTTGACGGTGGCGCGGTGATTCAGGTCCGGGACGGCGGTCCGGGGCTCACTGACGACGACTGCGCGGTCGCGTTTGACCGGTCTGCGCTTTACGAGCGGTACCGCGGTGTGCGCAAGGTCGGCACCGGCGTCGGCCTGGCGCTGGTCGCGGGTCTGACCCGGCGGCTCGGCGGCCGGGCGGAAGCCGGGCGGGCGCCCGAAGGAGGCGCCTGCTTTGCGGTGTATCTGCCCGGAGGCAGGGGTGGCCAGGGATGGCCACAAACCGGGCCGCTAACCTGAGCGGACCCGGTTTTGCCGCAGCGTCGCGGCGATTCCACCGCTTAAACGGGTGTGCAAGGAACGCGAACCAGCCGATGAAGTGACACGACCTGCCGATGACCGACCTGCATGACCGCCCGACTGTCACCAGCCGCGGACACTTTGGGGATCGATACGTGAGCGTGCTCGACGAGATCATGGTTGGCGTCCGCGCCGACGTCGAGTCGCGCCAGCGCGCGGTGCCGCTGGAAGAGCTCAAGGCGCGCGCGGCCAAGCGAGCCGGCACCATCGACGGGGTGGCCGCGTTGCGGCGCGACGCGGTGACGGTCATCGCCGAAGTGAAGCGGTCGAGTCCCTCGCGCGGCGACCTTGCGCCGATCGTCGACCCGGCGGGCCTCGCTCGCGCATACGAGCAGGGCGGCGCCGCGGCGGTCAGCGTGCTCACCGAGCGGCGCCGGTTCAATGGGTCGTTAGACGACCTCGAGACTGTGCGCAAAGCCGTCGAAATTCCCTTGCTGCGCAAGGATTTCGTCTATAGCTCGTATCAGCTTTGGGAAGCGTTGGCGTACGGCGCCGACCTGGTGCTGCTAATCGTCGCGGCGCTCGACCAGAGTGCGCTCGTCTCGCTGGTCGAACGGGCGCACTCGCTCGGGCTCACGCCGCTGGTCGAGGTCCACGACGAGCACGAAGTCGACCGGGCAGTCGACGCGGGCGCCCAGGTCATCGGCGTCAACGCGCGCGATCTGCGCACCCTTGAGGTTGACCGCACGGTGTTCGCCAGGCTCGCGCCGCGCATCCCACCGGGCATTGTGAAGGTCGCCGAGTCAGGCGTGCGCGGGCCGCACGACCTATTTGCCTATGCGTCGTCCGGGGCCGACGCGGTGCTTGTCGGCGAAGGTCTCGTCACTGACAAGGACCCCCGCCAGGCCGTCGCCGACCTGGTCACCGCGGGGGCGCACCCCGCGCTTCGGCACGGCCAGCGGTGAGCCAACTGCCTGACGCCGCGGGCCATTTCGGCCCGTTCGGCGGCCGGTTCGTGCCTGAGGCGCTCGTGGCGGCGCTCGACGAACTCGCGGTGGCACACCGTCAGGCGCTTGCCGACCCGGTTTTCACCGGAGAGTTGACGAAGCTGTTGACCACCTACGCCGGTCGGCCGACGCCGATCACCGAGGCCCGCCGGTTTTCCGAGCACGCTGGCGGCGCGCGCGTGTTGCTGAAGCGTGAGGACCTCACCCACACCGGGTCGCACAAAATCAACAACGTGCTTGGCCAAGCGCTGCTCACCGTCCGCATGGGCAAGAAGCGGGTCATCGCCGAGACGGGCGCCGGGCAGCACGGCGTGGCGACCGCCACCGCCGCGGCGCTGTTCGGCCTCGACTGCACCATTTACATGGGCGAGGAAGACACCAAGCGCCAAGCGCTCAATGTGGCGCGGATGAAGTTGCTCGGCGCCGACGTGGTGCCGGTGACCGCGGGCAGCCGCACCTTGAAAGACGCCATCAACGAGGCGTTTCGTGACTGGGTCACGACCGTTGAGAGCACCCACTACTTGTTCGGCACGGTGGCCGGCCCGCACCCGTTTCCCGCGCTGGTGCGCGACTTTCAAAAGCTCGTCGGAGAAGAAGCGCGGGCGCAGGCGCTCGAGCTGACCGGTCGGCTGCCCGACGCCGTCACGGCTTGCGTCGGAGGCGGGTCGAACGCGCTGGGCATCTTCACTGCGTTCCTTCCCGACTCCGCCGTCCGGCTTTACGGGTTCGAGGCCGGCGGCGACGGGCTGGCCACCGGCCGGCACGCGGCTACCCTCACCGGCGGCGCCCGTGGCGTGCTGCACGGCGCGCGCACCTACGTTTTGCAAGACGCCGACGGTCAAACGATCGAGTCGCACTCGATTTCCGCCGGGCTCGACTATCCCGGTGTCGGGCCCGAGCACGCCTGGCTTGCCGAGACCGGGCGGGTCATCTACCAACCGGTCACCGACGCCGAGGCGATGGACGCCTTTCGGCTGCTCTCGCGGACCGAAGGCATCATCCCGGCGATCGAGAGCGCGCACGCCCTCGCTGGCACCTTGCACGTCGGACGTCAGCTCGGTCCCGACGCGACCGTGCTGGTCAGCTTGTCCGGTCGCGGCGACAAGGACGTCGACACCGCCGCCCGCTGGTTCGGTCTCACATGACCGCGCCGAGCGGGTCCGCGCCGACCCTTTCGCCGACCCGCGAGCCGGCCCTTTCGCCGACCCGCGAGCCGGCCCTTTCGCCGACCCGCGAGCCGGCCCTTTCGCCGACCCGCGAGCCGGCCCTTTCGCCGAGTGAAGGGTTTGGGTCGCAATTTCGGTTCGAAATGCCGCCCAAACCCTTCACTCGATGGTCGAGCACCTGGCGGTCAAGCGCTCGGCGGCCGAGAGGCGGCGGCCGAAGAGAGGCGGCGCGGGCTGATGACCGCGGTCACTGACGCCTTCGCTCGCTGCAGGGCCGAAGGGCGCGCCGCCCTCGTCGGCTACCTGCCCGCGTGCTTTCCCACGCCGGAGCGTGCGGTGAAGGCACTCCGAGCCATGGTCGAGGGTGGCGTCGACATGCTCGAGATCGGGCTGCCGTACAGCGACCCGGTGCTCGAAGGGCCGACGATTGCGCAGTCGCACGACATCGCGCTTCGGGCCGGCTCCACCACCGCCCACGTGTTGCGCACGGTCGAGGCGGTCGC
>JAICYF010000160.1 GCA_025934355.1 Acidothermaceae bacterium | reverse complement strand
GGGCGCGGACGACGAGGGCGCGGACGACGAGGGCGCGGACGACGAGGGCGCGGACGACGAGGGCGCGGACGACGAGGGCGCGGACGACGAGGGCGCGGACGACGAGGGCGCGGACGGCGCGGCGGGTGACAGACCGCTGGCGGCTTTGCCCGAGGAGTGGTCCGGCCCGAGCAGCGCCGCGAGCGCGGCCGCGATCACCACCAGCACGCCGAGCAGCACCCAAACGATCGGGCGCACGCGGCGGCGGTTGGGCACACGTCAGTTTCACCCATCTGGCGCGTCCGCGTCGGACCGGCCGAACCGACTAGGCTGGCCATTTGTGTCCGCCCTCGACCCCCACGACGAGCTGAAGCAACTCGACGCCACGCTCTCGAGCATCGAGCAGGTGCTCGATCTGCCGAAGATGCGTCAGCAGGTCGCCGAGCTTGAGGAGCAGGCGGCCTCGCCCGACCTGTGGAGCGACCAAGACGCGGCGCAGAAAGTCACCAGCAAGCTGGCGTACCTGCAGGGCGATCTCCGTCGCGTTGACGGGCTGCGGCAGCGCCTGGACGACGTCGGTGTGCTGCTCGAACTCGCCGAAGCTGAAGACGACCACGCCACCAAAGACGAAGCGCTCGCCGAGATCTCCTCGTTGTCGAAAGCGATCGGCGAACTCGAGGTGCGAACGCTGCTGTCGGGGGAGTACGACGCTCGCGAAGCGCTCGTCACCATCAACTCCCAAGCGGGTGGTGTCGACGCCGCCGACTGGGCGCAGATGCTGTTGCGCATGTACTTGCGCTGGGCGGAGCGGCACGGCTACCCGACCGAGGTGCTCGACACGTCGTACGCGGAAGAAGCGGGCATCAAGTCAGCAACCTTTTCGGTGAAGGTTCCTTACGCCTACGGCACTTTGTCGCCCGAGCACGGCACCCATCGGCTGGTGCGCATCTCGCCGTTCGACAACCAGGGCCGACGACAGACCTCCTTCGCCGGCGTAGACATCGCGCCGGTCGTCGAGCAGAGCGACCACGTTGAAATCTCCGACGACGACATCCGCGTCGACGTCTACCGTTCGTCCGGGCCCGGTGGTCAAGGCGTCAACACCACCGACTCGGCGGTGCGCATCACCCACCTGCCCACCGGCATCGTGGTCAGCTGCCAAAACGAGCGCAGCCAGCTGCAGAACCGGGCGAGCGCGATGATGGTGTTGCAGGCCAAGTTGCTCGAGCGCCGCCGCCAAGAAGAAGCTGCCAGGATGTCGGAGCTGAAGGGCGACACCACCACGAGCTGGGGCACCCAGATCCGCAACTACGTGCTGCACCCCTACCAGCTGGTGAAGGATCTGCGCACCGACGTCGAGACCGGCAACACCACCGCGGTGCTCGACGGCGAGATCGACGACTTCATCGAGGCGGGCATTCGCTGGCGGCGACAGTCGGCATAGCCGGCCTAGCCGTCACTCTCTGTAGCCCCGATCGGGGCATCGATTTCGGACATGCCGTTAAGCCAGACGGCCCAACCGGCCCTACGCCGGTTGGAGCAACTTTGGCCAATCTTCCGTGAATCACTGACGTTTTGGTTGCGCAGCGTGATCAAGCCGATCACGATTGCGACTACCAGAAGTGGGGACGCACTGATCCGCGACCGGTCACACGGTCACCTGCCGTAGTCATACGGATGGTCGCGGGGAGCGAGTGGTGAGACCGACCCCTAGTTGAGATTCGACTAGAAGGGGTCGGTCTTTCATGCATGCATGGGCCTTGCTTCGTCCGCTTTTTCGAGGACGGCGGTTAGCCGCCGCCACCGCGGCGGTCAGCCTCTCGACCGCCGGGCTGATTGGATTCGCCGGGGTTGCGTCGGCGCACGCGAACGTGGTCAGCGGGACCGCCGCCTGCCAGAGCGACGGCACCTACACCATCACCTGGACGGTGGCGAACGACTACAACCTCAGCGATTACGTGACCGAGGCCAGTCACACCGGCGGCGGCACGCTGCAAGGGTTGCCGACGACGATCGCCGCGTCGCCGCACTCGCCGTACAAGACGGCGACCGTGACACAGACCGGTGTCGCGGGAACTGCGACGTCCGCGTCGCTGACCGTCAATGGAACGTGGAGCGACAAATACAGCCAGACCGACGGCGGCCACCTCACGATGGACGGTCGTTGCGCGCTGAACCCAACGCCCACATTTGTCGACGCGACCTGCACGTCAGCGGGCAGCTACACGATCCCGCCGGTCGACCGCGACCACTACTTCGAGGTCAAGGTCAACGGGACCTGGGCGTTTGCCGCGAGCGGCACGAAGAGCGCGGCGGCGGGCGCCACCGTGCAACTTCGGCTCATGCAAATCGGTCGCTACGGCAACTTCCAGGTCGGCGGTTGGAGCCACACCTTCGCTAGCCCGGGAGACTGCACGACGCACGTGACGCCGGCCGTGCCGACGCTCACCCAAACGTCGTGCGACGGCGCCAAGGCGTACGTCGGCTACATCGAGATACCGACCACGACGGGCGTCGTATACAAGGAGAACGGCAGCACCGTCTCCGGTGACATCAGCACCCCCGGCACACACACCATCACCGCGGTCGCGGCGCCGGGCTACACGCTCGACGGTGTCACCAGTTGGACCTTGTCGCTGGCCGACCCCTCGACGCTCGACTGCACCACGCACGTCGACGCGATCGAGCCGACGGTGCAACAAAGCTCCTGCGATGGCACGACGACTGTGCTCGGCGGCATCACGATTCCCAACGTCGACGGTGTTGTGTACAAAATCGGTGGCGACGTCGTCTCCAGTGAAATCACCAGCCCTGGCACGTACACCATCACCGCGGTGGCGGCGCCCGGCTACACCCTCGAAGGTGTCACCACGTGGACCCTCACCCTCGACACGGCGCCCGCCTGCACCCTGCAGCAGCCGAGTATCTCGGTCACGGGAACTTGCAACAGCGTCACCTACACCTTCACCAACGACACGTTGCGCGGCGACAACGGCACACAGTTGCCGGCCGTCGTGTTGGCGACGCAGCCTGCCGGCCCGGTGGCGTTCGACATTTACAAGAGCACCGATGGCGGCACGACCTACACCAAGGTTGACTCGGTGACAGTGCCCGCAGGTTCGACCGCCAGCAAGACCGAGCACGGCGCTGGCATGTACCGCGTCCAGATTGGCGACGACGTCCAAGAAGGTTCGGGCTACACCGTGTCGGGCAACTGCCCGACGCCGCCGCCCGCATCGGTCGTGTTGGTGAGTGGTTCGGTCACCTCGTCGTGCCCGAGCGTCGCAGGCAAGACGGGCTCGTACGTCGTCGCCGTCACGAACGACGCGCAGAGCACGCAATCGGTGCAGGTGAAGGTGTCGGACGGCGCGAAGCTGCTGGCGACCAGCGGAGATGTCGCGCCGGGTAAGAGCTTCAGCTACACCGGCGCGTTGGCCGCAGGCCAAGGCGCGTCGCTCACAGCCGAGTACAGCGCTGACGGCGGCGCCACGTGGACGCCGATCAGGTTAGGCGGCACACCGACGATCGTCTGCCCGACGGTTTTGGGCGAGCAGTTCAACCAACCGCCGGCCAGCACGCCGACTCACCCGACGCAGACCCTGCCGTTCACCGGTCTGCCGGTCGTGCCGACCGTCCTGCTGGGCCTGGCGCTAGTCGCCGGGGGCTCGTTCCTGGTGATGTTCGCTCGGCGTGGACGCGGCCAGGGAGATCTGTTGAACAGCTGATCAATCAGCGCAAGGGACGGCGCGGGGTTCGGAGAAATCCGGGCTCCGCGCCGTCGTTTTGTTGGTGCGCGGGCGGCCTGCGCGTTACCCGCGATCGAGTTCTCGGCACAACTCCGGCATCGAGATGCGCACCTGGAAGGGTCGCTCGAAGGCGTGCATGTCTTCTGGTTGCAGGTTCGCCACCTCGCGGTAGCCGCCGTTGCGCAATTCGAAAGCGACGAGCGTGCGATGCACCGGATCGACCAGCCAGTACGACTCAACGCCGAATCGTTCGTACGCCGCCTTTTTGAGATTGCGGTCAACGAGACTCGTGGACGGCGACAGCACCTCCACGGCGAGGACGGGAGCGGCCGGGAGATTCTTCTGCCGCATGTCGGAATACCGCGCGACGAAGACGTCGGGTTGCAGCTCGGTGTCGTCTCGGCCGAACGTGACGGCGAAGGGCGCTGGCAAGACCGTGAACTCTGGCGGGCACGCCGCGCGAAGCGCGATGGCGATGCTGAATGCAACCTCTTGGTGCTCCCAGGCGGGACCCGGCGTCACCAGCAGCGTCCCGTCGAGCAGCTCGTACCGGTGGCCGTCGTCCGGCACCGATTCGAGGTCATCGATCGTGAGCGGGCGGCCAAAAGGCAGCCCGGCAGGGGCGGTCATGGAGACCATGGTGCTCCTTCGCGCGCGCTGACGTCATGCCGCCGATCATGGCAAGAACGCACGCCACCGGGCGGGCGTCGTCCACAGGCCGAAGTGCCGGCGCGGTGGCCGACTGGAACTATCCGAGCCCGGCGACCGACAAGACGTGGCCCACCAGCAGCAAGACGGCGACGGCGAGCAGTGCGATGACAGCGGCCGCGGCCGCGGGCGTCAACCCGGCGAACCCGTGGTGGTGCACCTGGGCGCGCGCCGCACGGCAGACCGGACAGCGGGCCTGCTCGACCGGCCCTGCGCAGGCGGCGCAGATGAGGTGTTCGCACGACATCGCACCCGCCTCCCTTCCGCCGGATTGTGACCGGGCCACGCCCTCCGGCATCTCGATTGTCGCTCGCATCGGCTCTGCGCGCGAGCATTCAGTGGATCCGTACCCGCCGAGCGCACCGGTCAAGGCTGTCAGCGTGCGCCGAACCGACCGAACCGACCGAATTGCCCATTTTTACCGGCGCCAGCCGGCTAGCGCTTCTGCCCGCCGGTCGTCGACCAGCGCGCTGACCTGCGGTTTTGCAAGATCTCGGACGACGCGCCGCTGCGCGGCGGACGCTGCTGCCGCGCGCGCTGCCGGGCCGACGCGGTTTAGCTGTCTAAACTGGCCCGCGTGATGCGACCGTGATCCGCTTCGACAACGTGACGAAGACCTACCCTCAGCAGTCCAGGCCCGCGCTCAACGACGTCTCGCTCGAGGTTGAGAAGGGTGAGTTCGTGTTCCTGGTCGGCGCGTCCGGGTCGGGCAAGTCGACCTTCCTGCGGCTCGCGCTGCGGGAGGAGAAGCCGACCCAAGGTCACATCTACGTAGCCGGCAAAGATCTCGGCAAGCTGTCGCCGTGGAAGGTGCCCGGACTGCGTCGGCAGGTCGGCACCGTGTTCCAGGACTTCCGGCTGTTGCCGAACAAGACGGTCTTCCAGAACGTGGCGTTCGCCCTCGAAGTGATTGGTCGCCCTCGCAGCCAGATCGCCAAGGTGGTGCCCGAGGTGCTCGACCTGGTCGGCCTCAGCGACAAACACAACCGGCTGCCCAGCGAGCTGTCAGGCGGCGAGCAGCAGCGGGTGGCCATCGCCCGCGCGTTCGTCAATCGGCCGATCGTGCTCCTGGCCGACGAGCCGACTGGAAACCTCGACCCGAGCACGAGCGTCGGCATCATGCGACTGCTCGACCGGATCAACCGCACCGGCACAACCGTTGTCATGGCGACGCACGACGCGCAAATCGTTGACTCGATGCGGCGTCGCGTCATCGAGCTCGAAGGCGGCAAGGTCGTTCGCGACCAGTCGCGCGGCGTCTACGGATACTCCAACTGACCGACCGATCGCCCACTCCTGGTTAGGACCTGGTTAGGAACTCATGCGGCTCCGATTCGTTTTCGGCGAGCTTGCCAATAGCCTGCGCCGAAACTCGCTCATGATGTTCGCGGTCGTCATCATCACCGCGTTCTCGATGCTGATCCTGAGTGCGGCTCTGCTGGTGCGCTCGCAGGTCAGCATCACCAAGCACTCGTTCTACCAAAAGCTGCAGGTGTCGGTGTGGTTGTGTCCGGAGAACAGTCCGCATCCGCAGTGCCCGGCGCAGGCCAACAACGTGCAGATCGACTCCATCGAGCAGCAGCTCAACAACCTGCGGCCGTTGGTGACCAACGTCGAGTTCATCGACCAGGACCGCGCCTGGTCGATCTTTAAGGACCTCTTCGCCAACCAGCCCGACCTCATCAACAACACCGACCCGAAGGCGCTGCCGGAGTCGTTCGTCGTCAAGCTGAGCGACCCGAAGAAGTTCGACGTCGTGAGCACCGCGGTCGGGGGCATGCCAGGCGTCGACGTCGTCCAAAACCAAGACGACTTCCTGAAAAAGCTCTTCGGCATTATGAACGCCGTCCGGTTCACGGCGCTTGCCGCCACCGGTGTGCTCATCATCGCCGCCGGTGTGCTCATTGGCGTCGCGGTCCAGGTCGCCGCGGCGAGCCGTCGCCGCGAGACCGGAATCATGCGACTTGTCGGCGCCTCGCGGCTTTACATCCAGCTGCCGTTCTTGCTCGAGGGCGTGCTCGCGTCGCTGATCGGCGCGATCCTGGGCTTCGGCGGAGTCGCGGTGATAAAACACTTCCTCGTCGACGGTCGGCTGAAAGCCGTGTTGCCCGTGCTTGGCGGCCGACTGATCGGCTGGTCCGACGTGTACGCGACGCTGCCCTGGCTTATCGGGCTGTCGGTTGTCGTGGCCGCGTTTGCGTCGTTTGTCACCCTGATTCGCTACATGCGGGTCTGACGCCCGCCCGAGAACTCGCCGACTGAAGGGTTTTGCCGGCCCACTAGCGGGCGAAATAAGCGCCCAACCAGAAAAACAGACAGAGTGGGGGACAGTGGGAGCGGGGCGGGTCGCGCCCCCAGG
>JAICYF010000046.1 GCA_025934355.1 Acidothermaceae bacterium | reverse complement strand
TGATCCGCCCCCGAAGGGGCTTCACCGTTCGACTTGCATGTGTTAAGCACGCCGCCAGCGTTCGTCCTGAGCCAGGATCAAACTCTCCGTAGATGTCTATGTGGACACCGCTCCGAGGAGCGGATGACCGACAACTTGGAAATGATCTTGGCATTGAACAGACGTAACTAGCTGTCTGTCTTTACCAAAGGAATTCCGCCACGGGCGCGAACCCGTGGACGGGGTTTTTTGGCACTGACTTTTAGCACGCTGTTGAGTTCTCAAGGATCAGACGCGCACCGAGTCGGACCTTTCGGCCGTTCTCGGGGCAACCGCTCTAACTTATAGGGGCGACCCAGGGGTGTCAAACCGAGGTGCCGCGCCCTTCCCAGGACAACCGAAGACGCCGCCAACCGCAGTTGGCGGTGATCTCATCGATTGGATGGGGCCCCGGGACCGGCCGCTCACGAGCGTCCGTTCCTCCCGGTGCGAGAACAGAGCTTACGAGGCCCCGTCAGGAGCGTCAAATCGGGGGTCAGGTCTGCAGCTCGACGCCCGCGACGGACCGTTTTCCACGCCGCAGCACCAGCCACCGCCCGCGCAGCGCGTCGTCCGGGGTGAACACCGTGTCAACGTCGGTGACCTTGACGTTGTTTACGTACGCGCCGCCCTCGACGATCGCGCGGCGCGCGGCCGACTTGGAGTCGACCAGCCCGGAGGCGGCGAACACGTCGATGACCGTCGGGGGCGGCGAGCCGGGCAGCGCGACGACGCCGGTCTCCCGCAGCGCGGCTTCGAGGGTCGCCGGCGGCAACGCGGTCAACTCGCCGCGGCCGAACAGCGCCGCGCTGGCGTCGATCGCGGCGGTCGTCTCGGCGGCGCCGTGCACGAGCGTGGTGACGTCTTGCGCGAGCGCGCGCTGCGCCTCGCGGGCGGCTGGGCGGTCGGCCACCGCCTTGGCGAGCTCGTCGATCTCGTCGCGGCCGCGGAAGCTGAAGATCTTCAAGTAATTGATGACGTCGCGGTCGTCGGCGTTGATCCAGAACTGGTAAAAGGCGTACGGCGAGGTCATCGTCGGGTCGAGCCAGACGGTGCCCGTCTCGGTCTTGCCGAACTTCGTGCCGTCTGCCTTGGTGATCAACGGTGTCGCCAGCGCGTGCGCGACCGCGCCTTCCACCCGGTGAATGAGGTCGAGACCGGCGGTCAGGTTCCCCCACTGATCGCTCCCCCCGGTCTGCAACGTGCAGCCGAACCGGCGGTACAACTCCAGGAAGTCCATCCCTTGGAGGACTTGGTAGCTGAACTCGGTGTAGCTGATGCCGGCGTCGGAGGTGAGCCGCGCGCTCACGGCGTCCTTCGACAGCATTTTGTTGACCCGGAAGTGCTTTCCGACGTCGCGCAAGAGCGAAATCGCCGACAGGTCCGCCGTCCAGTCCAGGTTGTTGACCATGGTCGCCGCGTTCGATCCGGAGAAGTCGAGGTAGGGCATGACCTGCGCCTTGATCCGCTCGACCCATTCGGCGACGAGTTCGGGCGCGTTCAGCGACCGCTCAGCGGTCGGCCGGGGGTCTCCGATCAACCCGGTCGCGCCGCCCACCAGGGCAAGCGGCCGATGACCGGCGACCTGCAACCGCCGCATGGTGAGCAACTGCACAAGGTTGCCCAGGTGCAGGCTCGGGGCCGTGGGGTCGAACCCGCAGTAATAGGTCACCGGACCGTCGTCCATCGCCGTGCGCAACGCGCCGAGGTCGGTGCTGACGGCGATCAACCCGCGCCACGTCAATTCGTCGAGGATGTGCGTCACGACGTGAATCCTTGCGCACGTTGCCGTCGGCGCGGCACGTGGGCGCGATAGGCGGACACCGTCGGCTCGCCCTCGAGCCAGAACCGCCACGGCGTCTCGGCGCCCGCCGACAAACCGACCCGCGGCCCCGATCTGACCACCCTGCCCTGCACGCGCCGCCCGCCCCGGATCCGCAAAGTGGACGACGGGTCGCAGGCGTCGCGTCCGTTGTCGTCGCGTGCTATTCCAAGTGCGACGGTCAGCCGGGCCGGCCCGCGCGCGAGCTCGCGGGCGGGCGCGCCCCTGCGGCGGGCTGCCGCCAGCTCGCCGCCGTCGACGACCTCGCCTGCGCGCAACAAGACCGCAGACGCGGTTCCGGCTGGAGCGCACACCAGATTCATGCAGTAGTGCATGCCGTAGGTGAAGTAGACGTAGACGAACCCAGGGTCGCCGAACATCACCGCAGTGCGCGCAGTCTTGCCGCGAAACGCGTGCGAGCCGGGGTCGAGCGCACCGTGATAGGCCTCGACTTCGGTCAGCCGGACGGCGACGGTGCCGTCGTCCGTCTCGTGCTCGATCAGACAACCGAGAAGCTGTGGCGCGACGTCGACGGACGCTCGTGCGAAGAATGAGCGCGGCAGCAACTCCCCCGGCGCCGCCTGCCCCGACGGTGTGGGCCGGCTCACTGCGCCGGCGAGCCGGCGCGCGACCACTCGACGTGGCCGGCCACTCGCGACCGGAGTTCAGCGATCTGCTCGCCGACCCGCTCAGGCGCGGTGCCGCCCCTCGCCGAGCGTGCGGCGAGCGCGCCCCGGACGGACAGCACGGCGCGCACCTCGGGTGTCAGGTGCGCGGAGATCTCGCGTAGCGCGGAGTCGTCGACGTCGGTGAGGTCGCAGTTATGAGCGGCGCACCAGGCGACGAGCCGGCCGACCGCCTCGTGCGCCTCGCGGAAGGGGACCCCCCGCCGGACCAAATCCTCGGCGACGTCAGTGGCAAGCGCGTATCCCTCCGGCGCGAGCGACGCGATGCGATCGGCGTCGACGCGCATCGTGGCGATCATTCCCGTGACCGCGGGCAACAAGACAAGCAGCGTGTCGAGCGAATCGAACACCGGCTCTTTGTCTTCTTGCAGGTCGCGGTCGTACGCCAGCGGCAAGCCCTTGAGCATCGTCAGGATCGCGGTGAGGTTGCCGACCAAGCGCCCCGACTTGCCGCGGGCGAGCTCGGCGACGTCCGGATTCTTCTTTTGCGGCATGATCGACGAGCCGGTGGCGAACGCGTCGTCGAGTTCGATCCACCGGAACTCGCGCGTCGTCCAAAGCACGATCTCCTCGCCGAGTCGCGACAGGTGCACGCCAATGAGCGCCGCGCAAAACGCGAACTCAGCGGCGAAGTCACGGTCGCTCACGGCGTCGATCGAGTTTGCGGCGGACGACGCGAAGCCGAGCTCGCGCGCCGTCGTCACCGGATCAAGCGGCAGCGAAGAACCGGCCAACGCGCCAGCGCCCAACGGAGACACGGCCGCGCGAGCGTCCCAGTCATACAACCGCTCGACGTCTCGCGCGAACGCTTGCACGTGCGCGAGGAGGTGATGCGCGAACAGCACCGGTTGAGCGTGTTGCATGTGCGTCATGCCCGGCGCCGCGACGTCCTTGTGCCGATCGGCGACGTCGACGAGCGCGGTCTCGAGCTCCGCAAGGCGCTGCACGAGGAGACGCACGTGTGCCCGCATGAAAAGCCGCAGGTCGGTGGCGACCTGGTCATTGCGGCTGCGGCCAGCGCGCAGCTTGCCGCCAAGCGGACCGAGCCGCTCGATCAGCCCGCGCTCCAGAGCGGTGTGAACGTCCTCGTCGGCCACGGTCGGTGTGAAACTGCCGTCACGGCAGGCGTTGTCGAGGTCGTCAAGAGCGGCGAGCATCTTCGCGAGCTCGTCGTCGTCGAGCAACCCCGCCTTGTTTAACACGCGCGCGTGCGCGCGGGAGCCCATGAGGTCGTAAGAGGCGAGTCGCCAGTCGAAATGCACGGACGCCGACAACGCGGCGAGCGCGTCTGCCGGGCCACCTTCGAACCGACCACCCCAAAGACGCAAGGGTTCAGTCGGCACAGACTCGCTCAACGTTTCTCCTGTCAGTATCGGGACTATCGCCGGTCGGCGAGGCTGAGCAACTGCCTCGCGACCTCGGCGCCGCCGTCGACGTCGCGGCACACGCAAAGCACCGTGTCGTCACCGGCCACCGTACCGATGATCGATGCCAGGTCGGCGTGGTCGATCGCCCCCGCCAACAGATGAGCGCCGCCCGGGGGCGTGCGGGCGACGACGAGATTGCCCGAAGCCTGCACAGAGACAAGCAAATCGGTCGCCATCCGAATCAGCCGGGCGTGCGCTGCGGATGCGGCTTCGAATCGGTCGGAGTGCGGGCGGCTTACGGTGTCTTCGCCGTCGCGCGGGACGACGTAGACGAACCCTCCCGCCGCGCCACGCAACCGAACGGCGCCGATCTCGTCGAGGTCGCGCGACAACGTCGCTTGGGTGACCGTAAACCCCTCGGCGGCAAGCAAATTCGCCAGCTCGGATTGAGAGCGCACCGACGACTTGCTGAGCAGTTCGACGATCCGGGCGTGGCGCGCGGCCTTGGTGGCGGGAGCTGCGATCCCTTCCGCGCGAGCGCGCGCCGTTGTCACGATCGTTCCAACAGGTGGGCGAGCAACGCCTTTTGCGCGTGGAGCCGGTTCTCGGCCTGGTCGAAGACCCGCGAATGCGGGCCGTCGATGACCGACGCAGCAATCTCCTCGCCGCGGTGCGCGGGCAGGCAGTGCAGCACGATCACGTCGTCCGCGGCGAGTTTCACCAAGCGGTCGTCGACGGTGTAGCCCGCGAAGGCGCGCTTGCGGGCTTCGGCGTCGTCCTCTTGGCCCATCGACGCCCAGACGTCGGTGTACAGCACGTCGGCGCCGGAGCTCGCGGTTTCGGGGTCGTCGGTGACAGTGACCGAACCGCCGGTCTTGGCGGCGATCGCGGTGGCGCGTTCGAGGATTGATGAAATCGGCTGATAGCCCTGCGGGCAACCGATCCTGACGTGCAAGCCGGCAAGCGCGCCGCCGAGCAAAAGGGAGTGCGCCATGTTGTTGCCGTCGCCGATGTACGCCAGTGTCGTGCCGGCGAGTTGCCCGCGCTCCTCGCGGATGGTCATCAGGTCGGCGAGCACCTGGCAGGGATGCGCCAGATCGGTGAGCGCGTTGACCACCGGCACCGTGGCGTTAGCGGCCAGCGACTCGATGCGGTCGTGCCCGAACGTGCGGATCACGATTGCGGAAACGAACCGCGACAACACTTGTGCGGTGTCTTCGATCGTCTCGCCACGGCCGAGCTGCGTGGTTCGCGCGTCGACGATGACGGGGTGACCGCCGAGTTCGGCGATGCCGGCTTCGAACGAGACACGGGTGCGGGTCGATTGCTTCTCGAAAATGACGGCGACCGACTGCGGACCTGCTAACGGGCGGGCGGCGAATCGGTCGCGCTTCATCGCGTCTGCCGCGTCGAGGACCTGCTGCTGTTCGGCGCTCGACAGGTCGTCGTCGATGAGGAAATGACGCGGCATCAAGACTCCCGGCTTGCCTGGAGGGAAAGGTCGAGGATTTCGGGCAGCGCGGCCACAAAACGGTCAGCCTCGGCGGTGCCGAGGATCAACGGCGGCGCTATACGGATCGCGTCGGGCTGCACTGCGTTGACCAGAAAACCGTTGTCTCGACTGGCCCTTTCCACCGCTGCGGATGTGACGCCGGAAAGTTCGAGAGCGAGCCAAAGACCGCGGCCGCGGACGCCGGCCAACGCCGGGTGGCCAACGTCCGCCAATCCGTCGCGGAGGCGACCGCCGACCGTTGCGACGTTCGCGAGGAGATTCTGCGACTCGATGGTGTCAATGACGGCGAGTGCTGCCGCACAAGCCACCGGGTTGCCGCCGAACGTGCTGCCGTGGTCGCTTCTCGCGAACGTCGAGCCGTACTCGCCCAGCCCGACGCAGGCGCCTATGGGCAGCCCACCGCCCAACCCCTTCGCGAGGGTTATGACGTCGGGTTTGACGCCCTCGGCCTGATGCATGAACCACTCGCCGGTGCGACCGAAGCCGGATTGGATCTCGTCAAGCACGAGCATCGCTCCGGTCGCGTCGCACAATTCCCGGGCAGCCTTCAGGTATCCAGTCGGCGCCGGGATGACGCCGCCCTCACCGAGAGCGGGTTCGAGAAACACGGCCGCGGCGCCTTCGTTGACCGCGTTCTTCAACGCGTCGACGTCACCGTAAGGAACGAACACGACGTTCGCCGAAAATGGTCCGAATGGCTCGCGGATCGAGGCCTTTCCGGTGAGCGCGAGCGCGCCCATGGTGCGGCCGTGGAAACCACGCTCTGCCGCGACCACATACGGCCGATCGGCGCCAGCGTGGCGGCGAACCAACTTGAAGGCGGCTTCGTTGGCCTCCGTGCCGCTGTTGGTGAAGAAGACCCGCGCGTCGCCGCCGAGCAGACCGACGATTCGCTCGGCAAGCGCGACAGCCGGCTCGTTGAAGAACAGGTTGCTGCTGTGGGCGATTCGGCTGACTTGGGCGCTCACCGCTTCGACGATCGCCGGGTGATTGTGTCCGAGCGCGGAGACGGCGATGCCCGCGATGAGGTCGAGGTAGACCTTCCCGTCGTCGTCCCAAACCCGACAACCCTCGCCACGAACGAGCGGGATCGAAGGCGCGTAGGTCGGCATCATGACGGCGTCGTAACGCGAGCGCAGCGCGGCGTTACCCATCCGAGGACCTCACCATCGTTCCAATCCCCTCATCGGTGAATATCTCCAGCAGGACGGCGTGTGGCACCCGGCCGTCGAGCACGTGCGCACTGCGCACTCCCCCGCGGACGGCGCGCAGACAGGCTTCCATCTTCGGCGCCATGCCCGATGACAGCGTGGGCAGCAGTTTCTCCAGCTCGTCGTCGTCGAGCGAGCTGATGACCTCATCGCTGTTGGGCCAATCGGCGAACAGGCCTTCAACGTCGGTCAGCACGACTAGCTTTTCGGCGTCGAGCGACACCGCGAGGGCGGCCGCCGCGGTGTCTGCGTTGACGTTGTAGACGCACGGCTTTCCGTCGACGTCGAACCCCCGCGCGACGCTCGAGACGACGGGAACGCGGCCGTCGTCAAGCAGGCTTTTCACTGCGCCGGGTTGCACCGACACGATGTCGCCCACGAGGCCGATGTCGACCTGCTCGCCATCGACGATCGCGTGCCGCTTCTCGGCCGTGAAGAGGTGGGCGTCCTCACCGCTCAAACCGACCGCGAACGGGCCGTGTTGGTTGAGCAAACCCACGACCTCGCGCTGCACCTGGCCGACGAGCACCATGCGGACGACGCTCATCGTCTCGGGGGTGGTAACCCGGAGGCCGCCTGCGAAGGCCGGCTCGATGCCGAGTTTGTCGAGCTGGGCGTTGATTTGCGGACCACCGCCATGGACGACGACGGGCCGCAGGCCCGCGTAGCGCAAGAAGACGACATCGTCGGCGAACGAGGCGGCGAGAGAAGGGTCGGTCATGGCGTGCCCGCCGTACTTCACGACGACGGTGCGACCGTGAAAGCGTTCGAGCCACGGCAACGCCTCGACAAGGGTTGCCGCTTTGGTCTGCGCGAGATCGCGGTCGCGGGTCATGTCGAGTACGCCGAGTTCTCGTGGACGTAGTCAGCGGTCAGATCGGTGGTCAGAAGTGTCGCGGTGGCGTCGCCGGCATGCAGGTCGATCGTGACCTCGATATGGCGTCCGGACAGGTCGACGGTCTTCTTGTCGGCGGCCACCGTCGACGACCGACACACCCAGACACCGTTGAGCGCGACATCGACGTTGAGGTCGTCGAATGTCGCGCTTGTGGTGCCGACAGCCGACAACACCCGGCCCCAGTTCGGGTCTTGGCCGTGCATGGCGCATTTGAACAGGTTGCTCCGTGAGACGGTGCGCGCTACATCGACCGCGTCTTGTTCGGTGGCCGCGCCGAGGACTTCGATCGAGATCTGCTTGCTAGCACCTTCGGCATCGGCGATGAGTTGGCGGGCGAGATCGGCGCAGAGCTGCTGAACAGCGGCCGCGAACTCAGCTGCCTCAGGTCGAACTCCCGAAGCGCCAGAGGCCATCAGCAAGACGGTGTCGTTGGTCGACATGCAGCCATCGGAGTCGATGCGGTCAAAGGTGGTCGCGGTGGCGGCGCGCAATGCCGTGTCGAGCTCGGGCGCCTCGACAACGGCGTCGGTGGTGAGGACGACGAGCATCGTGGCAAGTGCAGGGGCGAGCATGCCGGCGCCCTTGGCCATGCCGCCGATGGTCCAGCCTGCCGCCGAAGTGACGACGGCCTGTTTCGGCACGGTGTCGGTGGTCATGATGGCGCGCGCTGCGTCTTCGCCGCCAATGGGCGACAGCCCTGTATGCGCCAGTTTGACGCCGAGCACCAGCTTCTCGATGTCGAGGTACTCGCCGATGATGCCTGTGGAGCAGACCGCCACTTCGGCGGCTGACTCGTCAAGCAGTGCCGCAACCTCTTCGGCGGTGCGATGCGTGTGCTGGAAACCCAACGTGCCGGTGCAGGCGTTTGCGTTGCCGGCGTTGAGCACGACCGCCGAGACTTTTTCCCCGCGCAGCACCTGCTGCGACCACAGAACCGGCGCGGCCTTGATGCGGTTGCCGGTGAACACGGCGGCAGCCGCGCGCGCGGGACCCTGATTGACGATCAGCGCGACATCGGCGCCGCCGCTCGGCTTGATACCGGCGGCAACGCCGGAAGCGAGGAAACCCTTCGCGGCGGTGACGGTCACGGAGCGACCTCCGCAGCGAGCACCGCAGCGCAGCGAGGAGCGGAGCGGAGGAGTTCGGAAAATGTCACGGAGCGACCTCCGCAGCGAGCATCGAAGCGAAGCGAGGAGCGGAGCGGAGGAGTTCGGAAAATGTCACGGAGCGACTCCTGCGATTGGAAGGCCGGCTGTCTCGTCAAGTCCCAACGCGATGTTGGCGTTCTGCAGAGCCTGACCGGCCGCGCCCTTCGTCAGGTTGTCAAGTGCGGCGACGACGATGACGCGACCGGCATGCTCGTCGAACCCGACCTGCAGATGCGTTGAGTTCGAGCCGAGCGTCGCGCCGGTTTGCGGCCACACCGACTCCGGCAGCAGATGCACGAAAGGCTCTGCGGCATACGCCTTTTCGAAAGTCGCCCTGACCGCAGCAGCGTCTACCCCAGGCTTCGGCCGGACGGTGCAGGTCGCCAGGATGCCCCTCGGCATCGGCGCCAGCAGCGGTGTGAACGAGACAGTGACGCCCGATCCCGCGACGTCCGAGAGGTTTTGCTCTATCTCAGGCGTGTGCTGATGGGCGCCGGCGACCTTGTACGGCGACATCGAGCCCATGACCTCGCTGGCCATGAGATTGGGCTTCATGCCGCGGCCCGCGCCGGTGGTGCCGCTGGCGGCGACGATGACGACGTCGTCAAGTTCGGCGAGACCCGCAGCGAACAGTGGCGCGAGCGCCAGCGTTGCGCTCGTGACATAGCAACCCGGGTTCGCGATGCGACGGCTCCCTTTGATCGCCGCCCGGGAACCCGGCAGCTCGGGCAGACCATAGGTCCAGGCGCCGGCGTGCGCGCCGCCGTAGAACTTTTCCCACTGCTGAGGGTCGCGCAGCCGGAAGTCGGCGCCGATGTCTATCACCAGTTGGTGGTCGGAGAGGCCAGCAGCGATCGCGGCGGATTGGCCGTGTGGAAGCGCCAAAAAAACGACGTCGGACGACGCGAGCGCCGCGGTTTCGGTCGCGACGAAGGTGCGGTCGGCGAACTGCGCGAGGTGCGGGTGGACCGCGGTGACCGGCTGGCCCGCGTTACTCGCGGCGGTGACGACCGTGAGGTCGAAGTCGGAATGGCCAGCCAGCAGGCGCAGCAGCTCACCGCCGGCGTAGCCGCTCGCGCCGGCGACCGCCACCGTGTGCCCCATGCCCGCCTCCGATGATGTCTATACAGAGAGGCGTATAAGCATACACGAGCGCTGCCAACGGCGCCCACGCGGGTCGGTTAATGCAGGTCTGCGCGCCGCATCGTGACAACGGCCGCCACCAGCAGCAGGACCGCAAGTCCGACCAGCGCGGCGATGTTGCTGGCGGCCACGCCATCGCCTATCGGGTTGGCGCCGACTGCCCAATAGAACGGCGACACGAATCGAGCTGGCCGGATCCAGCTGATCGTCGAGGCGAAGGAGCTGATCAGGTAGGCGGCGGCCGCCACCGCCGAGCTGACCCCGATTGCCAGGCCGCGGCTGCCCGCGCCAACGCCCACGACCAACGCGAGCAAGCCGAACCCGACGCCGAGCAGCCAGATCGAGAAAGTGGCGGCGACCAGCCGGACGCCGCTGACATCGAGTTGGAAGAACCGCCCGAGCAGGACGCAACAAAAGGTCAGAACCATGGTCGGCAGCAACTGGACGACGAGCGCGCCGGTCTTTTGCAACACCAGATTTCGCCGGGTGACCGGTAGCGCGGCGACGGGCGCGAGCGTGCCGGCTTCGTCCTGACCAGCGACGCACCAGGCGCCATATCCGATCGCGACGATGACCGCGACCACCGGCAGAAAGTTGTTGAAGATGTTCGCGTTGAGCCAGCCTTCCGGTGACGTCAACGACCCGGTCACGCCGAACGCGGCCATCATGGTTGGGTCACTCTGCACCAGCTTGTCGAGGCTGGTGTCGCCTTTGAACGACGGATAGATCGCCACGACCGCCAACGTGTAAAGCGCGAGGCCGACGGCATAGCTCAAGGTCGCCCGCCGGCGCAGCCGCAGATCGAGTCGCGCGACGTCGAGGGCGCCGACGCCGAGCACGCCGCGTGTTCGAAAGAGGGTTTCGGTGGTCATCGGCCAACCTCCGTCGTTCGCGCGTCGTCGCGGTAATAGGTGAGGAACAACTCCTCCAGGTCAGCCGCCCGCGCCGTCATGTCGACAGGCTCGAGTTCTGCGGCAACGCGCAAGAGCGGCGCGATCGCTCCGGAGAACGCAAGCCTCATCCGGTGGTCTACGTTCTCGATAAGCCGCACGCCGTCGACACCGGAGAAGGCCCCCGGATCGACTTCGCGTTCGAAGACAAACTCCACGGTGCGTGGCGCGCTTCGCCGCAGTTGCTCAACGCCGTCGGTGACGACGATGCGACCTTCCCTGATGATGGCGACGCGGTCGGCGATGCGTTGCACCTCATCAAGCTCGTGTGACGACAAAAACACCGTGCGCCCGTCGGCCGCGGTTTCTCGAAGCAACTGAGCGAACTCGTCTTGCAACAACGGGTCGAGCCCCGATGTCGGTTCGTCGAGCACGAGCAACTCGGGCCGGTGCATGAACGCCAAGACGATTCCGATCTTCTGTCGGTTGCCCTTTGAAAGCGCGCGCACGGGGCGATCCAGTTCGACCGTGAAGCGTTCGACCAACTCGTCTCGGTACGTGGTGGATCGCATCGCACGGGCCCGCGAGAACCACTCAAGGTGCTCGCGACCGGTGAGCCGCGGAAACAGCGCCAGTTCGCCAGGCAGGTAGCCGACTTTCGCGCGCATCGCGACGCCGTCCAATAACGGATCGCGACCAAGGACGGTGATCTCGCCTGCCGTAGGCCGGTACAGACCGAGCATGAGCCGGATAGTCGTCGACTTTCCCGCGCCGTTCGGCCCAAGGAAACCGAAGACCTCGCCGCGCCGCACGCGCAAGTCGACGTCGACGACGCCCCGGCGGCTTCCGAATGTCTTGGTGAGTCTGCTCGCCGACACCGCGTCAGTCATTGGCACGATCGTCTCCAGGAGATGTCATAAGGCCATTGGCGTATAGATCAAGAACTGCTTGGCTCCAGCGCACCAGGCCGTCGGGACCGAGCGGATCGACGCCGACCACTGCCGAAATCTGATCTCTCAGCAGAATCACTCCGAGATCGTTGACGAGCAGCACGGCGGCCCGGGCCCCCTCATCGGACGATGGTTTGAACACACCAGCCTGCTCGTAGCGCCGGACCATCTCGCGACTCATGTCGTACAGCGACCGAAAGAGCCGTTCGGCGGCTGGGCCGCCGTCGACCAACAGCCGCCGCAAGTACCGTAAGAACGGACCGTCGCCTAGCCGGGCAGCGAGCGTTGAACTGTTGGCGGCGGCGCCCAGGTCTGCTGCGGATGCATCGACGAACTCCGCGATCATGTCGCCGAAGAACTGCATGACGTGCTGGTCGACCGCGTCCTTCAGTGCGTCTTTAGACCCGTAGTGATGGATCACCAGCGACGGCGAGACGCCGGCTTCAGCTGCAATGTCACGCACGCTGACAGCGGCCGTGCCCCGGTCGGCGAACAACCGCATCGCCGCATCGCGGATGAGGGCGGAAGCCGTCAGATCTCCGGTTGAACGCATGTGCCGATTATTGCACACTCGTTCAGCCGGGCGGCACACCCGTTCAAGCGCTAGCTCCGCAAGACGGCGTTGACACGTCGGGTCGCCTCGGCGACTGCGGCGTCGCGTGCGGCGCTGGCTTCCTCGGCCGTCAATGTGCGGTCGGGCGCGCGGAACCGCAGCGCGTACGCGAGCGAACGTCGTCCGGCCCCGACCTGCTCGCCGGTGTAGACGTCGAACAGCCGCAACGACTCCAGCAACTCCCCCGCGCCGGCGCGCAGCGCCGCCTCGACGTCAGCGGCCGGAACGTCCTCGGCCACCACCAGCGCGACGTCCTGGGTCGCCACCGGAAAGGTCGAGACCGGCCCGGGCTCGACCAGACCACCGGCGTGCGCGAGCAACTCGGAGAGCCGCACCTCCGCGGCGCACGTGCGAGGAGGCAGATCGAACGAGGCGCAAACCCGCGGGTGCAGCTCGCCCGCGTGGCCGATCGATACACCGTCGACGAAGAACTCCGCGCAGCGGCCCGGGTGCCAAGGCGAAACGGCGCCGGCCCGCACCTCGAGGTCGACCCGCAGCGCCGTCGCGACCGATCGCACCGCCTCGATGGCGTCGGCCCACAGCGCGTCGCGCCCGGCGCCCCACCAACCGCGCCGCTCGCGCTCGCCGGCCAGCGCCACCCCGAGATGCGACGGCTGCCGCGGCAACGCGGCGAGCACCGCGGCGATCTCGTCATCGGTCGGACGTCGATCGACCGGCAGCCGTGGCGGCGGCGGTGTCGGCTCGTGCGACGGCAGGAAGACCGGCCCGGCCTCGAACAGCGCGACGCCACTGCCGACGCCGCGGCTCAGATTTCGGCGCAGCGTCGCGAGCAAACCCGGCAGCAAGGTGGTGCGCAGCAGCGGCTCTTCGTCGGAGAGCGGATTGGCGAGCCGCAGCGCCCGGCGGCGGTCGTCGCCGGGTTCGAAGCCCAGGTCGCCCCACACGCTCGGCGCGACAAACGGATATGTAAGCGCCTCGACGTAGCCGGCGTCGGCCAGCGTGCGGCCGACGAGCCGGCGCAACCGTTGCGCCTGGGTGAGGCCGCGCCCGACGGGCGCCTGGGGCAACACCACCGGCACGTTGTCGTAGCCCTCGAGCCGGATCACTTCCTCGGCGAGGTCGTTCGGATCGGTGAGGTCGGGTCGCCAACTCGGGGCGGTCGCCCGGAGCCGCTCACCGTCGTCCGACACCTCGCACCCGACGTCGGTGAGCCGGCGGACGACGACGTCGCGCGGGTACGCGACGCCGGCGACGCGGCCGGGGTGGTCGGCGGAGATCGTGATGGTGGTCGGCGACCGCCCGAGGTCGACCTGCGTGGCGCCGACGAGTTGACCGCCGCCGTGCTCGGCCAGCATTGCGGCGGCCCGCGCGGCTGCGTGCGGAGGCAACTCGGGGTCGACGCCGCGCTCGAAGCGGCGCGACGCCTCGCTCGACAACTTGTGCCGCCGCGACATCCGGGCCACCGCGACGGCGTCGAAATGCGCCGCCTCGATAAGCAGGTCCTTGGAGTTGTCGTCGATCTCGGTGGTGAGGCCGCCCATGGTGCCCGCCAGGCTGATCGCGCCTGAGTCGTCGGTGATGAGCAGGTCTTCAGCATCGAGATCGCGGACGATGTGATCGAGCGTTTCGAGTCGCTCGCCGTTTTTCGCGCGGCGGACGACGATGCCACCTGCCAACTTGCCGGCGTCGAACGCGTGCAGCGGTTGGCCGAGTTCGAGCATCACGTAGTTTGTGACGTCGACCGCGAGCGAGACCGGACGCATGCCCGACAGCATCAGACGAAGCCGGATCTGCAGCGGCGTGCGGGCGCGGGGGTCGAAACCCTCGAGGGCCCGCAGGGCGAACCGGTCGCAGGCGGTCGGGTCGGCAAGCGTCACCGGCCGCGTCGGCGAGTCGCTTCCCGACTTCAGTTCGAACGCAGCCGGGTCGCGAAACGCGACGCCGTAAGCGGTCGCCGCCTCGCGCGCCACGCCGCGAATCGACAGGCAGTAGCCCCGGTCTGGTGTGACCGCGATGTCGAGGACTTCGTCGCGCAGGCCGAGTGCATCGAGCGCGTCGGCGCCAACAGGTGCGTCGTCGTCGACGACCAGGATGCCGGTGTGGTCTTCTCCGACGCCGAGTTCCTTGACCGAGCAGATCATGCCATCGGAGACGTGGCCGTACCGCTTGCTCGCGGTGATCGCGAACCCGCCTGGCAGCACCGCGCCGGGAAGCGTGACGACGACCTTGTCGCCAACCGCGAAGTTCGTCGCTCCGCAGATGATTCCGCGCGGCCGCTCCTCGCCGACGTCGACCTGGCAGTAGCGAATCGTCTTGCCGTTGTTGGCCTCGAACTCCTCGATTTCAAGGACTTTTCCGACCTTGACCGGGCCCTCGACATCGGCGCCGAAGCTCTCGACCGTCTCGACTTCGAGGCCGGCCCGCACCAAGGCGTCGGCGACGTCGCGCGCCGACTCGGTGAGCGGAATGTCGACGAACTCACGCAACCACGAAAGCGGCACTCGCACGAGCTCAGACCTCCGTTCCGAACGGCAGCGTGAATCGAACGTCGCCCTCGACGATGTCGTGCATGTCGACGACGTTATGGCGGAACATCAGCGTGCGCTCGATGCCGATACCAAAGGCGAATCCGCTGTAGCGCTCGGGGTCGATGCCGCATGCGACGAGCACCCGCGGATTGACGACGCCGCAGCCGCCCCACTCGATCCAGCCCTCAGAACTACAGGTGCGGCAAGGGTTTTCGGGATCGCCGACCGATGCGCCCCGACACACGAAGCACTCCAGGTCTACCTCGGCGCTCGGCTCGGTGAACGGGAAATACGAGGGACGCAACCGCGTGACGATTCCGTCGCCAAACATGGCGGTGGCGAAGGCGTCGAGGGTGCCTTTCAAATGCGCGAGCGTGATCCCCTCGTCGACGACAAGCCCCTCGACTTGGTGGAACACCGGCGAGTGCGTCGCGTCGAGTTCATCGGTGCGAAATGTGCGACCGGGGCACACGATGTAGATCGGCGGCTTTCGCTCGAGCATCGTGCGGATTTGCACCGACGACGTCTGGGTGCGCAGCACCACGCCGGAGTCAGCGGACTCCACCCAGAAGGTGTCTTGCATCGTGCGCGACGGGTGGTCGGGCGGGATATTCAGCGCGTCGAAGTTGAGCCACTCGGCCTCCACCTCCGGCCCTTCCGCGACCTCATAACCCATCGCCACGAACACGTCGGAGATGCGTTCCTGCAGTGTGGTCAGCGGGTGGCGGGCACCCAGCGGGGCGCGGTCCCACGGCAAGGTGACGTCGACGGTCTCCTCGACCAGGATGCGGGCGTCTCTTTCCGCGGTGAGCTCCACCTCCCGCTGCGCGAGCGCCGCGTTGACGGCGCCCCGCGCCTGCCCCACCCGTCGTCCAGCTTCGGCTTTGGCTTGTGGCGGCAACGCGCCAATCTCGCGGTTGGCGAGGGCGAGCGGCGACTTGTCTCCCGCGTGCGCGAGCCGAGCCGCCCGCAGCGATTCGAGATCGGACGACGCCGCTATCGCGGACAAGGCCTCGTCGCGCATCCGCTCGACCTCGTCGGCGTGCAACGGGGTGACCTCCACGGGGTCGTAGTCGCTATTCGGCGCAGACACGGTTGGCAACCTTCGGGGTTCAGGCGGATCTCTGGGGTGGCGGGACGCGGTGCGAGTCTAGGCGGTGGCGCGATCGCGCCGTGCCTGCGGATTGCCTGCGGCTACAGCGCGAAGGCCGGCGTGCCGGCCGGGAAGCTGACGCGGAACAACGCGCCACCACCGTCGGCCTCGCCGACGAAGACCGTGCCGCCATGGGCCTCGACAAGCCCTTTGACGATGTAGAGGCCGAGCCCGGTGCCACCGCGCCGCCCGGCCCGCCAAAATCGCCGGAACACCAGGCCACGAATGTCGGGTGAGACGCCGGCGCCCTCATCGGAAACCGAGATCGCCACGCCGTCGCCAACTGGTTCAATCGCGACCTTCACATCACCCGCGCCGTGGCGAATCGCGTTGTCGAGCAGGTTGGCAAGCACTTGATCGAGCTTGTCGGGGTCGAGCCACACTTCGGGCAGCGACCCGACGACCTCCAGCTCGAACCGCTCCGGGGTCTCCCCCGCCGCGACGCGCCCGTCGATGACGCGCCGAGCGGCGGCGGGCACGTCGACCACCTGCTTGTGCAGCTCGAGGCGGTCGGCGTCGATGCGCGACACGTCAAGCAACTCGCTGATCAGCCGGGTCACCCGATCCGCGTCGGCGTTGACCGTTTGCAGCATCAGCTGGCGCTGCTCATCGTTAAACCGCTCCCACTTGTTGAGCAACGTCGCCGTGAATCCCTTGACGCTCGTGAGCGGCGACCTGAGCTCGTGCGCGACCGTCGAGACCAGGTCGGCGCGGTCGCGCTCGGCCCGTTCCCGATCAGCCGCGCCGCGCAGACCGATGACCAGTCGCTGCACGGGGCCGCAGCGGCGCTCGCGGACATAGCTGGCGGTCAGGTAGATCTCGCGCTCGTCCGGCAGGGTGAGCCGGCGCTCTGGCTGGCCGGTGCGAATGGCCAGCCCACCATAAGGGCGGGTGCATTCCCACCAGTCGTGGCCAACCGAGTCGGTCACCGGGAGGACTTCGCGGTAGTCGCGGCCAATCGCGTCGTCGACGCTGCGCTGGAGCAGCCGAGCGCCCGCGGTGTTGAGCAGGACGACGGTGCCGTTCTCGTCGGCGATCAACACGCCATCGGGCAGCACGTCGAAGGCGGCCTTCTCGTGCTCGATCCCCGCTGGCATGCCCGCCGCGCTCCCTTCGACCCGAGAACCATACCCACGCTTGGTCACGCGCACATCGGGCGAATGGCTCGAATCCCCTGCTGATCGGACGCTAGCCGCGTTGCGCTCGCGCCGTCGCGTAAAGGCAGACCGCGGCGGCGGCCGCGAGATTCAGGCTTTCAGCCCGGCCGTGGATCGGCACCCGCACCGACCGGTCGGCGAGCGCGATCACGTCGGCGGGCAAGCCCCACGCCTCGTTGCCGAAGACCCATGCTGTCGGCCTGCCGAGCTCACCGCTTTGCTCAAGTTGGTCGAGATCGTCGGTCGCGGCGCCGTCAGCGGCGAGCACCTGCATGCCGGCACGGCGAAATGCCGTCGCGGCGCTGGCCACTTCGACCCCGAGAGTCACCGGTAGGTGGAACAAGCTGCCGGCGCTGGCGCGGACGCACTTGCCGTTGTAGGGGTCGACGCTGGTGTCGGAAAACGCGACCACGTCGGCGCCAGCCGCGTCGGCCGTGCGCAGCACCGTACCCGCGTTGCCCGGATCACGGATCGCGGCGAGCAACACCGCGATCCGCGGCGGGTGTTCGACATCGGTCAACGCGACCTCGAGCGGCACGTCGACCGGGTCGCACACCGCCACCAAGCCCTGCGGGGTGACCGTCTCGGACAACTCCTCGAGCACGCGCCCGCTCGCTTGGTGAACGGGCACACCGGACGACGCGGCCCGGCCCACCAGGTCGGCGTACCGGGCCCGAGCGTCCGCCGTGACGAACAACTCGCGCACCGGCGACGGTTGAGCGGCCAGCGCCTCGCGCACCGCCTGCGCGCCCTCGGCGAGGAACCCGCCGTCTTGCTCGCGGAATGCCCGCTTTCGCAGCCGACGGGCGGCCTTCACCTTGACTGAGCTGACGTTCGTCAGCTCAGCCAAGGTGTCGTCCGCTCTGATGGTGTGACTCGGCTGTTGCTAGCTCAGGCCGCGGTTTCGGCGGTGGACGTCGCCGGCAACGCGGCGCGGGCGACCTCGACGAGCGCGACGAAGGCGGCATCGTCGTTGACCGCGAGCTCGGCCAGCATCTTGCGGTCGACCTCGATGCCGGCAGCCTTCAAACCCTGAATGAGCCGGTTGTAGGTGATGTCGTGCGAGCGAGCGGCGGCGTTGATGCGTTGGATCCACAGCCGGCGGAAGTCACCCTTGCGCGCCTTGCGGTCGCGGTAGCTGTAGGTCGCGGAGTGCAGCAGTTGCTCTTTCGCCTTGCGGTAGAGCCGCGACCGCTGGCCGCGATACCCGCTGGCGCGCTCGAGGACGACCCGGCGCTTCTTGTGGGCGTTAACCGCCCGCTTCACGCGTGCCACGTAAGAACTCCTTGGTCTGGCCTGTGGTCAGGCTCTGGGGTCAAGCTCTGGGGTCAGGCGGTCTTAGCGACCGAGAAGCTTCTTGATGCGCTTGGCATCGGCTGGCGACAAGACGACCTCGTTGAACAGCCGACGGGTGAGGGTCGACGGCTTGTGCTCGAGGTAGTGGTTGCGGTGGGCGCGCCGGCGCAGGATCTTGCCGCTTCCGGTGACGCGGAACCGCTTGGCGGAACCGCTGTGGGTCTTCATCTTCGGCATGGGGCGGGTCGCTCCGTTTCTAGATCTTGCGGGTCTGCGTCTGACAGTCGGGTGCTTCGGTGTTGCTGACGTGCTCGGCTTACGGGCTTGCAGGAACTTACGAGGCCGCGGTGTCGGTCGACGCCGCGCGGCTGGACGACGCCCGCTTCGCGGGAGCGGCCTTCTTCGCGGCGGCCTTGGCCGGAGCTTTCGCGGCGGTCTTGGCTGCCGCCTTCGCCGGCGCCGTTGGCTTGGCCGGCGCGACCGCCGCGGCCCGCGCCGGTTGCTCGGGCTCGGCCGCCTGCTCGGCGGCTTGCTCGGCTGGGGCAAGGCGCTCGGGTTCGGCTGGCAGCGCAGCAGCCGGGGCGGTCGCGATCGGCTCGAGCGGCGCTGCCGGCTCGTCGTGCACTGCCGGCTCGTCGTGCACTGCCGGATCGTCGTGCACCGCCTGCTCCTCCGACCCGACCTTCTCCGGCCGCGCTGCACGCTCGGCTCGTTCGGCCTTGAAGTCTGCCTTCTTCTTGTGCGGCCCCAGCACCATGATCATGTTTCGGCCGTCGAGCTTGGGCGCGGATTCGACGAAGCCGAGGTCGACGACGTCTTCGGCCAGCCGCTGGAGCAGCCGGGCGCCCATCTCGGGCCGCGACTGCTCGCGACCCCGGAACATGATCGTGATCTTGACCTTGTCGCCTTCTTTGAGGAACCGCACGACGTGACCCTTCTTGGTCTCGTAGTCGTGCGTGTCGATCTTGGGGCGCAGCTTCATCTCTTTGATGACGGTCTGCGTCTGGTTCTTGCGCGCCTCGCGGGCTTTGACCGCGGACTCGTACTTGAACTTGCCGTAATCCATGAGCTTGGCCACGGGGGGGCGGGCCATGGGTGCGACCTCGACAAGGTCGAGGTCTGCCTCTTCGGCTAGACGCAAAGCATCTTCGATACGGACGATGCCGACCTGCTCGCCGCCTGGGCCGACGAGCCGTACCTCGGGAACGCGGATCCGGTCGTTGATGCGGGGCTCGACGCTGATGGGACCTCCAAGG
>JAICYF010000281.1 GCA_025934355.1 Acidothermaceae bacterium | reverse complement strand
TTCGCGAGCATCCGCGGGTCGAGGGAGCCGGCGTTGACGCCGATCCGGATCGGGGTGCCGTGGTCTTTCGCCGCCTGGGCGATCTCCTTGACCTGGTCGTCGAACTTCTTGATGTTGCCGGGATTGACGCGGACGGCGGCACAGCCGGCTTCGATCGCGGCGAACACGTACTTCGGCTGGAAGTGGATGTCGGCGATGACCGGAATCTGCGACTTCTTCGCGATCGCGGGCAACGCGTCCGCGTCGTCCTGGCTCGGGCAGGCGACCCGCACAATCTGACAACCGGACGCCGTGAGCTCCGCGATTTGCTGCAGCGTGGCGTTGACGTCGGCGGTCAGCGTGGTGCACATCGACTGCACCGAAACCGGCGCCTCACCCCCGACGAGCACGCCTCCCACGTTGATCTGATGTGACTTGCGCCGCTGCGCCAGCGGACTAGGAGCGGGAATCTCCGGGAGGCCCAGATCGACGGCGGTCACAGCTTTCTCACCTCTGCTTGCACGGAACTGCTCATTGGAACGGGTTCGCCACCGGGTTCACCACGTCGGCATACAACACGATCATTGACATGCCCACGATCAAGGCTAGTGCTCCATACGTCACGGGCATCAGCTTGGTGAGGTCGACCGGCCCTGCGGCGGGCAGCTTACGGCGGCGGCGGATGCGGTCGCGGGCCTTCTCATACGCCAAGATCGCCACGTGGCCGCCATCGAGCGGCAGGAACGGAAACAGGTTGAAGATCCCGACGAACAGGTTCACCGACGCCGTGATCAGCACCAGCGTCGCGATGCCGCCGGAGACTCCGCCAGCCTGAAACGCCTCTCCGGAGATTTGGGCGACACCGACGACGCTGGTGACCTGCGCCCCGCCGCCGTCCTCCGCTGATCGCTTGCCCTGATCACCCGACAGGATTCGCCCGATCTCGTGCGGCACCGCGCCAAGCGCCTTGAAGCTGCCGACCGTGGTTTGCCCGAACATGCTGAAGCTGCCGGTGACGGCCGCGCCGACGCCGACGCGGGTGTAGGTGGTCGAGCGCGCGTCGGTCAACAAGATGCCGACCCGGCGCTGCCCGTCGACCACGACCGGGTTGATGGTGACGTCTTTGGTCGCGCCGTCGCGCTGCACGGTGAACGTGAGCGGTCCGGGCGGCGCTTGACCGACCAGCTTGATGAGTTGGTCGCCGCCCTTGCTGACCGGTTTGCCGTCTACCGCGGTGATCACGTCGTCCTTCTGCAGCAACCCCTTGGCCGGTGCGGCCGGAGCGCCGTTCGCGCAGGTGCCGGCGTCGGACGCGGTCACGCAGTCTTGAACGCCGCTGACGGCAGCCGGGCCGTGCGTCTGGGTGGGCCAGGCCAGCAGGTAGATGAAGAAGAGCGCGAGCGCGATCAGCAAATGCACGGTCGAACCCGCGACCAACACGATGAATCGCTGCCAGCCGCCCTTGCTGATGAACGCGCGCGGCTTGTCCTCAGGCGCGACGTCTTCCAACGGCGTCATGCCGATGATCTTGACGAAGCCGCCGGCCGGGATGGCCTTTACGCCGTACTCGGTCTCGCCCTTGTGCCGCGACCACAACGTCGGGCCGAAGCCCACGAAGAACTGGGTGGCCTTCATGCCAAACAGCCGCGCTGTCAAGAAATGGCCGGCCTCGTGCAGCATCACCGAAGTGAGCAGCGCGACGACGAACGCCAAGACACCGAGTGCCATCATGCGGCGTCACCGCCGCGAGGCGCGATCATGCTGAGCGATCTCTCCGTTTCGAGGTCTCCGCGATCAACGCGCGGGCGCGATCGCGGGCGGACGTCTCCGCGTCCAGAACATCGGCCAGTTCGGTGACCTTCCCGAGCCCAGCCGCGAGGGATTCGCTCACAACTTGCTCAACGATCTCGACGATCCCGGTGAAACGCAGGTTCCCGGCGAGGAACGCGGCAACCGCCTCCTCATTGGCCGCGTTGTAGATCGCAGGCGCGACACCCCCTATCGCCCCGACCTGACGCGCCAGCCGGATAGCGGGGAACGCGTCGTCGTCGAACGGCTCGAACGTCCAGCTCTGCGCCTGAGACCAATCGCACGGCGGCACCGCGTCGGGCAGCCGGTTCGGCCAGTGCAGCGCGAGCGCGATCGGCAGCCGCATGTCGGGGGGCGAGCACTGGGCGATCGTCGAACCGTCGACGAACTCCACCATCGAGTGCACGATCGACTGCGGGTGGACGACGACCTCGATGCGCTCCAGCGGGATGTCGAACAGCAGGTTCGCCTCGATCAGCTCGAGCGCCTTGTTGACGAGCGTCGCCGAGTTGACCGTGATGACCGGGCCCATCTTCCACGTGGGGTGCGCGAGCGCCTGTTGCGGTGTGACGTCAACCAGCTCTTCCTTGCGTCGTCCGCGAAATGGACCGCCGCTCGCGGTGACGACGAGCTTGCGGACCTCGCCGCTTCGGCCCGAGCGCAAG
>JAICYF010000271.1 GCA_025934355.1 Acidothermaceae bacterium | reverse complement strand
CGAAGAGTTTGCCCGCAGCGCCTTTCGGCGTGCCATGGAGTCGAGCTTTGCCGGTGAGCCATCGGGTTTGCCGAGCCTCGACGAGATCGCAACTCGTGCTCGCCGGGCCACCCGCACGAAGCAGGGCGTCTACGCCGGAAGCGCTATCGCGCTGGCCGGGGTGGTGACCGCCGGCGTTGTCGCTGGGCCGAGCGCGCTCGGTGTCGGCGGTAGCGCTCCCCAGACGTCGACAGCCGACCAGGCAATCGGATCCGGTACGACGACCACACCCGCCAAGGCTGACCTCGCCACACCGTGCCCGACACCGCCACAGATCGACTGGGCGGCCATCATCGAGCAGAGCGTGCCCGGTGTCACGGCGACACCCGTGCCGAACGCCGCCGGGCCGGACCAGAACATCTGCTACCTCATGCCGAATCTGGTGCCGAGCGGCGCGATGAACATCGAAGTCCGCTTGGACGTGAGCAACCCGAAGGGCGTCGTCCAGATCGATGTCAACACCGGCGGTGACAAGGGTGGTCTGGAATCGCCGTCACCGGCCGACTCCTTGGCAGCGGCGGCGAAATCGGCGGCGGCCGACGAGCGGTCGAAGGCGGACGCGCTCAAGTCGCAGATGTTGACAGAGAAGTCGCCTGGGCTGGCGACAAACAGCCCGGCGAACACCCCCGCGAGGCCGGCCGATCCGACGTCCACGTGCTCAGGATCGACGCAGACCCAACTCGTGTGTGCCACAGATGTCAGTAAGGGCGGCTACGTCGGGATCTCTGTGGCGCTCTCGCGAGCGACTCCGAAGCCGCTGTTCGTTCAGGTGGTCGGCAGCACCAGCACGCCGGCAGCCGGGCAGCACGCCCCGCTGTCGTCCGCGCAGCTGACCGCGATCGCCGAAGCGGTGGCCTCGCACTTCTGACGACGACGTCGCCGGAGCACGTGCGGCGACCTGACGCCTGCGGTCGCCGTACGCGACAATGGACGACGTGATCCCCGACGTCCTCGCCACCCGTTACGCCTCTCCCGAGCTCGCCGAGCTCTGGTCGCCGCGCGCCAAGGTCGTCCTCGAGCGCCGGCTTTGGGTAGCGGTGCTGAAAGCGCAGCGCGAGCTAGGTGTCGAGGTGCCGGACGGTGTCATCGACGATTACGAGCGAGTGATCGAAGACGTCGACCTGGCGTCCATTCGCGAGCGCGAGCGGGTCACCCGGCACGACGTGAAGGCGCGCATCGAGGAGTTCTGCGCGCTCGCCGGCCACGAGCACATCCACAAGGGCATGACCTCGCGCGACCTCACCGAGAACGTCGAGCAGCTGCAGGTGCGCGACTCTCTAACAATCATTCGCGACCGCATGGTGGCGGCGCTCGTCCGGCTGGCCCGGCTCGCCGCCGAGCACAGCGAGACAGTGATGGCTGGCCGCAGCCACAACGTGGCCGCGCAGGCGACCACGCTCGGCAAGCGGTTCGCCAGCGCCGGTGATGAGTTGCTGCTCGCCTTCGAGCGCCTCACATCAACGATCGAGCGCTACCCCCTGCGCGGCGTCAAGGGCCCGATGGGCACCGCTCAAGACATGCTTGATTTGCTGGACGGCGACGCGAGCAAGCTCGCGCAACTGGAACAACGCGTCGCTAGCCACCTCGGCTTTGGCCGCACACTCAACAGCGTCGGCCAGGTGTACCCCCGGTCTCTCGATTTCGAAATACTCACCGCGCTGGTGCAAGCGGCCGCCGGGCCCTCCAGCCTGGCCACCACGATCCGGTTGATGGCGGGCAACGAGCTTGTCACCGAGGGATTCAAGGCCGGACAGGTCGGCTCGAGCGCAATGCCGCACAAGATGAACACCCGCTCATGCGAGCGGGTCAACGGCCTCGCGGTGGTACTTCGCGGCTTCGCCAACATGACAGGCGAGTTAGCCGGCGACCAGTGGAACGAAGGTGACGTGTCGTGCAGTGTGGTGCGCCGTGTCGCGCTGCCTGGCGCGTTCTTCGCCGCCGACGGCCTTTACCAGACGTTCCTTACCGTGCTTGATGAGTTCGGCGCCTACCCGGCCGTCATCCAGCGCGAACTCGACCGCTATTTGCCCTTCCTCGCCACCACCAAGGTGTTGATGGCGGCGGTTCGCAAAGGCGTCGGGCGCGAGACCGCGCATGAGGCGATCAAACAGCACGCTGTGGCGGTCGCGCTTGCGATGCGCGAGAAAGGCGCCGAGCGCAACGACCTGTTCGAACGCCTCGCGGGAGACGACCGGCTCCAGCTCAGTGCCACCGAGCTCGCCGAACTCATCTCGGCGCCGTTGGGCTTCACCGGTGCCGCGACCGCGCAGACCGCTGACTTTTGCCAGCGGGTGGCGGAAATCGCCGAGCGTTATCCCGAGGCGGCCGCTTACGCGCCGTCCGAAATCTTGTAGTTGAAGCTGTAGTGGTGGCCGCCATCGCCGTCGATGTCGATGTCCAACTCGCCGCTGAGCCCAACGAGCTCGCCCGACGCACTGCCCGGCACGACGATCACCGAGAGCGATTGACTGCCGCCTTCACGGATTCCGTCGTGCCGCATCACGAAACTTCCCTTACGCCCGTGGAGGACACCGGCGAAACGCTCGATCGCCACGTAGCAGCCGAGTGTCTCGTCTGACGGCGTGGCGGAAAGCATCTCGACCGTGCTGGGGCCCTCGAGGTCGCCGGTGAACTTTTTCGCAATACGCGCGCGGCCCAACTTCGTGCCGTCGGCGCCGTCGTACTCCTCACTGTCGAAGCTCGTGAGCTCGAAGTCGCCGCGTGCCGTCATCGT
>JAICYF010000091.1 GCA_025934355.1 Acidothermaceae bacterium | reverse complement strand
CGGTCGCCGAGCCGACCGCCGGCCACCAGCGAACATGCGTAGGCGACGCCGTAGCCGGACACGGTCAGTTCGAGTTCGGCCGGACCGGTGTGCAAGTCGCGGCCTACGGTGGCGAGCGCCACGTTAACGATGAAAGCGTCGAGCACCGGCAAGAACGCCCCGACGAGCAGCACCGGCAGCGCGCGCCACGGCGGGCCGGTTCGGGTCGACTCGGGCGTCGGTAAGGTCAGAACAGCTTCGGTCACGTTGGTCATGCGGACTAGGCTGCTGGCAATGCTTACCTGGTACCGAGAGCCCACTGATGCTGTTACTAGCTGAACCTGGATACCCCTCACGTCGTCCGGCACGATTGAGCTCGTGACCATGACCACGTCCACGACCGCTACGTCGCGCGCCCAGCAACTGCCCCGCGTCGTCCGTGCTTCGGCCGGAGTATTCGCAGACGACGCGCCTGCTGATCTCCTTCCGGCACAAAGCGCCCGTGAGATCACCGCCGAGCGACGACGACTGTTGGGTGAGTTCATCCGCTCGCGTCGGGAGCGCACCACGCCTGCGATGGTCGGCATGGAGCCCGGCTTGCGTCGCCGCACTCCCGGGCTTCGACGCGAGGAAGTTGCCTTGCTCTCCGGCATCGGCATCACCTGGTACACCTGGCTAGAGCAGGGCCGTTCGATTAACGTCTCGGCGCAGGTTCTGCAGTCGGTGGCGCGCGTGCTGAGCCTCGACTCGACGGAGCGGGCGCACTTGTTCGCCCTCGCCGAGTTGCCCGATCCGGAGCAGTCCGCGCCGCTACCTGAGGTGGGCGCTGGGTTGCAGCGGATGATCGACCAGTTGGCGCCGATGCCGGCGGCCGTGGTCGGACCGCGATGGGAGATCCTGGCGAGCAACCGGGCGCACCTCGGGTTGTTCGGCGACTACACCGCGCTTCCGCTTGGCTGCCGCAACAGCGTGTGGATGTGCTTCATGGACCCGTTCTGGCACGCGTTGCTGCCGCACCGTGCGGAGTTCGCGCGCCGCATCGTGGCGAAGATGCGCACGGCGATGGCCGAGTACGTCGGCGATCCCGGTTGGGCGGCGCTGCTCGACCTGATGCAGAGCCACTCACCGGAGTTTCGCGAGTTGTGGGCGAGGCACGAGGTCGCGCCGATGGAGACCTGTTACAAGCGCTACGAACACCCGCAGGCGGGGAGCCTCAACGTGGAGGTGAACCACCTCTGGCTGACCGATCAACGCAACGCCCGGCTCATGGTGCATTCGCCGCGCGACGAGCAGACCCAACGCGGGTTCGAAGTCTTGATGACCGCGCCGCCGCACACCATCCCCGGCCCGACAGCGCAGGCCGGCGAGTCGCGGACCGCGGGCTAGCCGCAGGAGCGCGTTAGAGCCGCGGGTAGACCTTCGAGCCGCGAAGCCGCTCAAGCGCCTCAGCGAGAATCGCCTCGCCATCGGCGTCGTTTCGACGCTCACGCACGTACGCCAGGTGTGTCTTGTAGGGCTCGGTGCGCGGCGCGGTTGGCGGCACCTCGCGGTCAGGACCAGCGGGCAGACCGCACCGCGGGCAATCCCAAGAATCCGGGATCACCGCGTCTGACGCGAACGACGGACGGGTCTCGTGGCCGTTCGCGCACCAAAAAGAGATCCGTCGCCGCGGCGCCGACTCCCCACGCTCGGCCTCGCCCATGGGCCCAGCGCCCACCCGGCTCCCGCGAATCGCGTTACCACCAGCCACGGCGTGCACTCCCTGCCTCAAGATCGAATACTCCGCGGAAAGCCGACTGAGACGGCTCCACGCTGCGCACTTCTGTCGCGCAAGTGTAAGGCCCGGCGACCGGACGCACCGCCCACTCGTTCGAGCTCGCCGGCAGATAGGGACGAAATGCCTACTTGATCAAGAACAGCAGCGCGATGATCGCCGCGAACCAGATGATCCCGGAGATGAGGGTGAATCGGTCGAGGTTGCGCTCAACCACCGAGGATCCGGCGAAGTTGGAGGTGAAGCCACCGCCGAACATGTCGGACAGGCCGCCGCCCTTGCCACGGTGCAGCAAGATCAGCACGACGAGCAAGACACTGGTCAGCGCGACGATCACTTCAAGCGCGGCGATCACGAACGACTCCTACGAGACGGCGACATCACAAGACGTTGACGACCTCAGCGTAATGGCAAGCGGCCGGATGTCCCTGCCCGCGGTCGACGAGGGCCGGGATCTCTTCGATGCAACGCTGCTGTTCGGCGCTGCTCAGCTGGTTCGCGAACTTCGGGCAACGAGTGCGGAACCGGCACCCGCTCGGCGGGTCGACCGGGCTGGGGACGTCGCCGGTGACCACGATCCGAGTGCGCGCCCGCTCTTTGACGGGGTCGGGGATCGGAATCGCCGAGATCAGCGCCTGCGTGTACGGATGGGCGGGCGAGGCGAACAATTCGTCCCTGGTCGCGGTCTCGACGATGCGGCCGAGGTACATCACCGCGATGCGGTCGGAGATGTGCTTGACCACCGACAGGTCGTGCGCCACGAAAAGGTAGGCAAGGCCCAGCCGGTCCTGCAGTTCCTCCAGCAGGTTCAGCACACCCGCTTGAATCGAGACATCGAGCGCCGACACCGGCTCGTCGAGGATGAGCACCCTGGGCTCCAACGCCAAGGCCCGGGCGATGCCGATCCGCTGCCGCTGGCCCCCGGAGAACTCATGCGCGTAGCGGTTGCCATGCTCGGGGTTGAGACCGACCGTGCGCAACAACTCCGCGACCTTGCGTCGTCCATTTTTCTCGTAGCGGCCGTGAATTCGGAGTGGCTCGGCGACAATCTCGTTGACCGGCATGCGCGGGTCGAGCGAGGCGTAAGGATCCTGGAAGACGATCTGCATCTCGCGGCGAAGCCTGCGCATCTCGCTCTGTTTGAGACCGGTGATCTCCCGGCCGTCGAACAACACCGTGCCCGACGTCGCCGGCTGCAGGTTGAGCACCACGCGACTCGTGGTCGTCTTGCCACAACCAGACTCGCCGACAAGTCCGAGGGTCTCCCCCGGGTACAGCTCGAACGACACGTCGCACACGGCGTGCACATCGCCGATCTTGCGGCGGACGAGGCCACGGCTGCGCACCGGGAAGTGCTTGACCAGGTTGCGCACCTCAAGCACCGGCCGGCGCTCGCTTGGTGCGGACGACGGGACGGCGGGAGCGGACTGCACGCTGGTCACGACTGACCTCCCCCTGGGACTTGCTCTGCGGTCTCTTCGCCACGCACAACGCGATCCTGCTGCTCAGACTCCCCAGCGTCTTCCGGCAGGACGTCGTCGGCGACGCTCGTCTGAAACAGGTCGGCGGGCGACTTTCCCTCGAGCTGCTCGCTGAAGTGGCACGCGGCGACGTGCGTCGCCGAGGTGGTCGGCCGCAGCTCGGGCTCCTCGACGTCGCAGATCGGCTGGCGAATCGGGCAGCGCGGGGCGAACGGGCAGCCGGGCGGCAGGTTGATGAGCGACGGCGGCGAGCCGACGATCGGTGTCAGCCGCTCGGCGTCGCCCGCGTCAAGTCGGGGCAAGCTGCCGAGCAGACCGAGGGTGTACGGCATGCGCGGCGTGTAGAAGATGTCGTCGACGCTGCCGATCTCGACCGGCTTGCCCGCGTACATGACCAGCACCCGGTCGGCTTGGCCGGCGACCACCCCGAGGTCGTGGGTGATGAGCACCATCGCCGCCCCGGTCTCGTGACGCGCTGTGGTGAGCGTGTCGAGCACCTGCGCCTGCACCGTGACGTCGAGGGCGGTCGTCGGTTCGTCGGCGATGATGACGTCGGGGTCGTTGGCCATCGCGATCGCGATGACCGCCCGCTGCCGCATACCGCCGGAGAACTCGTGCGGGTAGTTGTTCGCCCGCTCCTTCGCCCGCGGAATGCCGACGGTCGTCAACAACTCGACCGCCCGCGTCATCGCGGCGTCTTTGCTCATGTCGTGGTGCGCCCGCAGTGCCTCCGCGATCTGCCAGCCGACCGTGTACACAGGGTTCAGGCTGCTCATCGGGTCTTGGAAGATCATCGCGAGGTGCTCGCCACGGAACTTCGCCAGCGCCGACTCCGACAGGCCAAGCAGCTCGTCGTTGCGGAACCGCACGGAGCCGGACACCTGCGCCGACTTCGGCAGCAGCCCCATCACGGCCATCGACGTCACGGACTTGCCGGAGCCGGACTCGCCGACTATGCCGAGCACCTCGCGGGGCCGCAGCGTGTACGAGACGCCACGCACAGCGTGCACGACGCCGTCCTCGGTGGGGAACCCGACCGAGAGGTTGTCGACGAGGAGCAGCGCGTCGTCGTTCGACCGGCCGTCCGAGTTGTTTCTCGATGTCGAAACGCCGGTGGACGCCGTCATGCGCGCACCCGAGTCTGGGTCGGGTCGAGCGCATCACGCAGACCGTCACCGATGAAGTTGATGGAAAGCGCGATCACGATGATGAAGAACCCCGGGAAGTAGAACAGCCACGGCCGCGTCTCGACGGCCGTTTGGCCGTCGAACACTAGAAGCCCGAGCGACGTGTCGGGGGCTTTCACACCGAAGCCGATAAACGACAGCGCCGTCTCGGCCAGGATCGCAGTGGCCACCAGGATGGTGACCGTGACGATCACTGGCCCGATCACGTTCGGCACCACGTGCCGCGCGATGATGCGCCGGTTGGTCGCGCCGAGCGCGCGCGCTGCCTCGATGTACTCCTTCTCGCGGATCGACAGCGTGACGCCGCGCACGACACGGGACACATAAGGCCAGGTCAAGGCTGCGAGCACGATCGCGATCCATAGCCACCCGTTGGCCTTCGGCCCGAGCTGGTCGCCAAGGATGGCGGCGACCGCGATGACAGGGAAGGTCAAAAAGAGGTCGACGATGCGCATCATGATGCTGTCGGAGACTCCGCGGAAGTAACCCGCGATCGCACCGTACGCGGTGCCGATCGCGGTCGAGACCAATGCGACGAAGAGCGCGATCTCCAGCGAGCGCTGGGTACCACGAAGCACCTGCGCGAACATGTCGTGGCTTGAGGAATCGGTGCCGAACGGATGCTTGAGGCTCGGCGCGACGCTGTAGTCGTTCGTGAATCCTTGGTAGTTGTAGTGCCAGAGCGAGCCGCCGACGAACGCAAGCAGCACCACGGCCACGAACACGAAGAAGCTGATCATCGCCAGCTTGTGTCGGAGGAACCGGCGGGACACCATGCTCCACTGCGAACGGGCGGCAACCGTGAATTCGCGGTCGGGCGCCTCGACCAGCTCGCGTTCGAGCGCCATACCTTGCACCGGCGCGTTCGGCGAGGAGACCTCCTCGGTCTGCTCCGCGTGCGTGCCCGCGCGGCCGCGCGCGTCCTGCAGCCGCCCGCCGTGCCGACTATTCATAGCGAATCCTCGGGTCCAGGACGCCGTACAACAGGTCGGCGATCAGATTGAAGATGATCACGACGAGGGCCGCCACGAGCAACCAGGCGAGCACAACGTACACGTCAAGGTTGGTGATGCCGTCCAGCAGGAAGGTGCCCATCCCACGCCATTGGAAGACTCGCTCGGTGATGATGGTCGCGCCCAGAATCGCGGCCATGTCGAGCGCTGTCACAGTCACGAACGGGATCAGCGCTGTTCGCAGCGCGTGCCGCACGAGTACCCGGCGCCGGCTGAGTCCCTTAGCCCGCGCGAGGCGGATGTAGTCGCTGCTGAGCACCTCGAGCATCGACGCGCGGTTAAACCGGCTCCAGGCCGCATACGACGTCATCGCCAGCGCGATGGTTGGCAGCACCAGATGGTTGACCGCGTCGGTGAAATGCGCCCAAGTGCCCGCCCCCACCGTCGGCGAGCTGTCGCCGATGGTGGCGAGCGACGTGCCGGCGTTGCGGTTCAGCCAGATCGCGCCTTCCTTGAGCAGCACGGCGAACCAGAACAGCGGCATCGACAGGAAAAGGAAGCCGGTGAAGGTGAACGCGTAGTCGGGGATGCTGTACTGCTTCATCGCGCTGACAACGCCGACGACTACGGCGAGTATCGCGGCGATCACCATGGCCGCCACCACCAGGCGAGCCGACACAATCAGCCGGTGCCCCAGTTCGTGCCCGATGTTCAACGTGCCGCCACCCTCAACGGAGGGGCCGAAGTCGCCGTGTACCACCCCGGTGATCCAGTGCCAGTAGCGCTCGAGCACCGGCTGGTCGAGCCGGAACTGGTGCCGGTACTTCGCGAAGACTTGCGGCGGCGGAATCGGCTGCTTGACGCGCAGGTTCGCCAGCGGGTCGCCGGAGTACGTGACGAGCAAGAAGACGATAAACGTCGAGATGATGATGATCGGTATCGAGATCAGCAGCCGCCGAATGGCGTATGCCAGCATCAAGAGCCTCACTAGGGAGAGGCCAGGGCGGGTAGCCCTTGGGCGGAGGGCCATGGTCGGCCCGATGGGCGGTTGGCCTGGTGGGGCCGGGATTTCTCGGGCGGGTGAGCCCGTCGAACGCGAAGTCTATCTGTCGAAACGCCGGTCAAGCCGCGGGGCACCTGATTTTCGGCGACCACCAGATGGACGGCGGGGGCCGACCCGTGATCAACGGGCCGGCCCCCGATCGCCTTGCTCCTAGGGGGTCATGCTGGGTCGGTCAGGATGCCGACGACTTCAGGCCCCACTCCTGCACGTTGTACGGCGGCCCAACGCTGGTGGCGTTGTCGCGGATGTTGCCCCACTTGTTGACGTACGCCAGCAAGGTCGGCTTCTGGTACAGCGGCAGCGTGTACGCGTCCTTCGAGATCTGGTCGTCGGCCTGGTTGAGGTCCTTCACGACCGCCTTCGGATCGGTGTTCGACAGCGAGTCGGACAGCCACTTGTCGACGTCGGCGTTGGTGTAGTGGCCGTAGTTGCCGCCCCAGTTGTCGCCGCCGCCTTGCGCGGTCGCGCTCTGGTAGAGCGGCGCGTTGCCCGACGCCGGGAACGGCGTCGCCACCCACGCGAACACGATCACGTCGTAGTGGTGGTTCGAGTCGGCATTCGTCAGCGTTTTGCCCAAGCTGTCGGTCGCGGTGACGTTGACCGTGATGCCAAGCTGCTTCGCCGCGTCGGCGAACATCTGGCACTCGGTCTGCCGGATCTGGTTGCCCTGTGTGTAGGCGATCTGCAGCGCCGGGAACGCCTTGCCGCTCGGGTCGACCAGCTTCGTGCCGACACCGGTGTACTTGGCGTCGGTCAGGTACTTCTTGGCCTTGGCGATGTCACCGGTGCCGTAGCCGTACTTGGTGACGTTGTCCTGGTAGCCGTCCTGGCCAGGCACGAACATCCGGTTGTTGAGCGGCGGCACGTCCGGGTCGCTCTGCAGCACGGTCGCGTCCATAATCTGCTTGCGGTTGACCGCGGTAAAGAGCGCTTGGCGCACGGCTAGGTCTTGCAGCGCCGGGTTTTGCAGGTTGAAGTCGAAGTGCTCGTAAACGAGGCCGAGGTCCTCTTGGTAGACAACACCCTGCATGGCGTCGAGCTGCTTGATGAGGTCGACTTCAGGCTGCGGGTACATCGCGTCGATCTCCTTGTTCTGCAGGGCCGGCGGCTCCTGCGTCGCGTCGGTGATCATGCGGAAGACCAGCTTGTCGAGGTAGGGGCCCTTGGCGCCGTACCACTTGGTGTTCGGCGACAGCGTGACGCTTTGGTCTTTGCTGAAGTTGGTGATGATGTACGGGCCGCCGGAGATCTTCGGCGGGTTGTCGGCGAAGCCGTGGTCCCAACTCGCCTCGAGGTTGGTGGCGTCGAGACCCTGCGGTTGCGCCGCGTGCGCAGGCAGGATGGGCCCGAACATGTACTTCCAGTCGGAGAACGACTTGCCCTGCTTGAAGGTGACCGTCACGGTCTGCTTGTTCGTGCCCGAGCCGGTGATCGAGTCGATGTCTGTGTACCCGGTGTTCGACGCGACGTCGCACTTGTCGCAGGTCGCGCTGCCCTTCCAGACATAGATGAAGTCGTCGGCGTTGATCGGCGTGCCGTCGGACCAGACCGCCTTGGGGTTGATCTGGTAGACGATCGTCTCCGGGTCGGTCTTCGTGACCTTGGCGCTCTTCAGCAAGTCGGTGTTCATCGCCGGCGACAAGTCGGGCTGGGCGACGAAGGCCGACGGGTATACGGCATCCATCACTTCGGCGGTCTCGAACGTGTTGCCGGCCGAGGTGAGGATGTTCCAGTTGCTGATGGTCTTCTCAAGAGCGTAGGTGAGCGTTCCGCCCTTCTTGGGGTTGCTCACCGAGTTCACGGTGTTCGGGTCGGACGCCTTGATCCGCCCCTGGGTCACATTGTTGTTGCTGCTACCACCGTTGCCCTTTTTGCTGCTCCCGCCGCAAGCGGCGGCGGCAAGGGCAAGCACGGCGATCCCAGCCGCGACCTGAAGCCCTCTACGTCTGCCGAGCATCTCTCTCCTTCTTCCGACCGCCTTGTGGGCGGTCCGCAAGTAGTTACGGCTCTTCGTACGCCGGGCTGCACTGCCGCAGGGACCCGGTGCCGATCGCGGGCGAATCTAGCTGTCGCCCTACCCGCTCACGGCCAATCTCGTGAATCTAACGCAGATCGTGACGCAAGAGTTACGCAAGTAGACTTTCGTCGCATCTCGTTGTACGAGATTCGCCGAACCTTCACTGCTCCGTGTCGTTAAACCGGACAATCCTCACAAAGTCCTCGGCATCGAGGCTCGCTCCCCCGACCAGCGCGCCGTCAATGTCGCTCTCGGCCATGATCCCGGTCGCATTATTTCCCTTGACTGAGCCGCCGTACAGTACCCGCAGACGATCACTGACTCCCGTGTCGTACAGCTCGGCCACGCGGGCGCGGATCGCCGCACACACCTCTTGAGCGTCTTGCGGCGTGGCGACCTCACCGGTGCCGATCGCCCACACCGGCTCATAAGCGATCACGGACGAGGCCGCCTGCTCGGCGGGAACGTCGGCGAGCCCGCCGTCGAGCTGGCTCAGGCAGTGCTCGACGTGCCCGTCCGCCTGGCGAATGTGCAACGGCTCGCCGATGCAGAGGATCGGCGTCATGCCCGCGGCGAGGACCGCTTTCACCTTCGCGTTGACCAGCTGATCGCTCTCGCCGTGATACTGCCGGCGCTCCGAGTGGCCGACGACGACGTACGAGCAGCCGAGCTTGGCGAGCATCGCGGCCGAGATCTCACCGGTGTAAGCACCCGATGCGTGCGCGGACACGTCCTGGGCGCCATAGCTGATGCGCAGCCGGTCGCCGTCGACCAGGGTTTGCACGCTGCGCAGGTCAGTGAACGGCGGGATGACCGCGACGTCGACCGCGTCGTAATCGGCGTCGTTGAGCGAGAACGCCAACTTCTGCACGAGCGCGATGGCCTCAAGGTGATTCAGGTTCATCTTCCAGTTGCCGGCCATGAGCGGCTTGCGCTCAGGCCGTTTGCCTCCGGCCATCACGCCTCCAGCACTTGCAGACCGGGCAGCGTCTTGCCCTCGAGGTATTCAAGGCTTGCGCCACCGCCGGTCGAGACGTGGCCGAACGCGCTCTCGGCGAAGCCGAGTTTGCGCACCGCCGCCGCGGAGTCACCGCCGCCGACCACGGTCAGGCCCTGAGCAGCCGTGACCTTGGTGAGCGCATCGGCGAGCGACCTGGTTCCGGCCGCGAACGCGTCGAACTCGAACACGCCCATCGGGCCGTTCCAAAACACCGTGCGGGCGTCGGCCAGCTTGTTGGCGAACAGCTCGCGGGTCTTCGGCCCGATGTCGAGGCCCTCGCGATCAGCGGGGATCTCGGTGGCGGCCACGACTGTGCTCTGCGCGTCGGGGGCGAAGTTTGTCGCCGCGACGATGTCGACCGGCAAGATCAACTCGACGCCGCGCTTGTCGGCCTCGGCGAGGAAGCCCTGCACGGTGTCGATCTGGTCGGCTTCGAGCAGCGAGTTGCCCACCTCGTGGCCTTGTGCCTTCAAGAAGGTGTAGGCCATGCCGCCGCCGATGATCAGCCGGTCGACCTTGTCGAGCAGGTTGGCGATGACGCCGAGCTTGTCGGAGACCTTCGCGCCACCGAGCACCACGACGTATGGCCGCTCGAGATCCTCGGTCAGCCGCTTGAGCACGTTGACCTCGGCGAGCACCAAGCCGCCGGCCGCGTGCGGCAGCAGCTTCGGCAGGTCGTAGACGCTGGCGTGCTTGCGGTGCACCGCGCCGAACCCGTCGCCGACATAGGCGGGGTTGTCACCGGCCAGCGCCACCAGCTCGGTTGCGAACGCGGCGCGTTCGCCGTCGTCCTTGCTGGTTTCGGCCGCCTCGAAACGGATGTTCTCGAGCAGGACGACGCCGCCCGCGCCGGCAGCGGAAACCGCCGCCCGCGCGGCCGGACCCGCCACTCCGCGTTCGGCGGTGTCAGGAAAGCCGACCGGCTGGCCAAGCAGCTCTTGCAGCCGGTGCGCCACCGGGCGCAGCGACAGCTCGGGCTTGACCTCGCCCTTGGGCCGACCGAGGTGCGCGAGCACCACCACGCGAGCGCCGCGACCGGCGAGGTCGCGAATCGTCGGCAGGCTGGCCTGAATCCGCTTGTCGTCGGTGATAGCGCCGCCGTCTTTCGCCGGAGAAATGGGCACGTTGAGGTCGGACCGGACCAGCACGGTACGGCCGGCGACCTCCAGGTCGTCGACGGTCTGCATCCGGTGGCCTTAGCCGAGCCGGGCGGCGACGAGTGAGGTGAGGTCAGCCAGCCGGCTTGAGTAACCCCACTCGTTGTCGTACCAACCGAGCACCTTGACCTGGTTGCCACTGACCATGGTGAGCGGCGAGTCGAAGGTGCACGAGGCGGGCGAGCCGACGATGTCGGACGACACGATGGGGTCTTCGCTGTAGTAGAGGTAACCCTTCAGTGGACCCTCGGCGGCGGCCTTGTAGGCGGCGTTGACTTCGTCCTTGGTGGTCTCGCGCTCAAGCTCGACGACGAGGTCGGTGATCGAGCCGTCGGGCACCGGGACTCGCAGCGCGAAGCCGTCGAGCTTGCCCTTCAACTCCGGCAGCACGAGGGCGACCGCCTTTGCGGCCCCGGTCGTGGTCGGGATGATGTTTTGCGCGGCGGCGCGGGCGCGGCGCAGGTCCTTGTGCGGGAAGTCGAGGATGACCTGGTCGTTGGTGTACGCGTGCACCGTGGTCATGAAGCCCTTGACGATGCCGAACGTGTCTTGCAGGACCTTGGCGAGCGGCGCGACGCAGTT
>JAICYF010000224.1 GCA_025934355.1 Acidothermaceae bacterium | reverse complement strand
CCGCCGCCACGGCGTGGATGTCGCGTTCGCGCAGCAGCGCGTACAAGGCGCCGTGGATCTCGACCTCTGCCCGATCCTCCGGGTCGTAAAGGACCCGGTCGCCAACCTCGACCGTGCGCACGTTTTGGCCCACGCCGACGGCGTCCGACCAGACCAGGCGCCGCCCGACCGTCGCGGTGGCGGGAATGACGATGCCACCGGTTGACCGGCGCTCGCCACCCGGACCTTCGGTCTTCACCAGCACGCGGTCATGCAGCAGCTTGATGGGCAAGCCGGATGTCGTGTCGACGCTCACGGCGGGCCACGGTACCGGGTCACCTGGCCGCCGCAGACGCCCAGGGAGCTAGTGCCGCTGCCGGCGGTTTGCGGCGTAGAGGACGGCCGCCAGCGCGAGGAGCGCCGCGAGCCCGCCCCCGATCACCGGCTTCGGCGCGTTCTTCACCGCAGACGTCGCAGTTTTCAGCGCGGACGACGCACTGGCGAGCGCCTTGTCGGCGCCGTAACCCTTGGCGTCTGCCGACGGTTGCGGTGTCTCTGCGGTGGCGGGTGCTTCGGCTGGCGGTTCGAACTGCGGCAGATGACCGTTGTGCTCGTGGTGGTCGAACCGCGCCTTCACGCCGTCGACGACTCCGACAACGCCGTCGACGACTCCGACAACGCCGTCGCGGAGCTTTCCGACACCACGCTTGGCCACGAACTTCGGGTCGAGTCGGCCCGCGATCGTGTCGACCGTGAGCGCCAACTCCTCGCGCGTGCGCTCGATCGAGCGCAGCAACTCCTCGGGATCGGTGCCCATGCCCACCAGCCCTCCTGCCGCTTGTGCCTTCAGTGTCTCAGGTCGATCGCAACCTTGACGTCGTCGTCGTGACGGTCAAGCGCGTCGGTGTAGTCGGACAATGCGACCTTGCGACTCACCAGCCGATTAAGCCATTCGAGGTCGGCCTTGACGAGCGCGTCGGCGGCTTGCTCGTAGTGCCGACGCGCCGCGTTAACGCTGCCGAAAAGGACGGTGTTCTCAAGCACCATCTCCTTGTTGATGCTGTCGAGTCCGAGTGAGACCTTGCGGGTCGACGCGGAGATTCCGGCGAGGCAGATCACCGCGTCTTTGGCGACGACGTTGACGAGTTCGAACACCAGCGGCCCGTACCCCGTGCACTCGATCACGATGTCAGGCTGAACGCCGATTTCACCGACGTCGCCGGCATGGAAAGTCGCACCGATGTCGCGCGCCAACTGCGGCTTCGGTCCGGCGTCGACACGGTCAAGCACATGGACGTCGAACCCGCGCTGCACCCCGAGCAGGGCGGCAAGCAAACCGATGGGACCGGCGCCGGTGATCAGCGCGACATGCTGCGGCGCGGGCGCCCGCTCGGCGATCTTCTCGCTTTGCTCCCACGCCTTGGCCACGACGGAAGTGGGCTCCATCAGCACGCCGGCGTCGCCAAGACTCGGATCGAGTTTCACCGCGAACTCCGGCTCCACCCGCCACTGCGAGGCACCGTAGCCGTTGCGCTCTTTGATTCCCCGCTCGGTGTATTTGCCGTTGCGGCAGAAGTCCCACTGGCCCTTGCCACACGGCTCGCACGGCACCGGGTCTGGACGACGGACGATGCCCGCGATGAGATCGCCCGCGGCAAAGCCGCTGTCGCCAGGGGCGTCGACCACGCGACCGAGCGACTCGTGGCCGATGATCAGCCGCTCGTCCCCCGGAGGCGACCAGCCGTAGCCCTCTTGGATGATTTCGATGTCGGTGCCGCACACGCCCATCAGCAGCCCCTCGACGAGCAGGCCCCCTTCGGACGGCGACGGGTCAGGGTGGTCGCGAACTCCCGCGGTGTCCGGCTTTCCGGGAACCACCGACAATGCTTTGACGCTCACGCCCGATCCTCCTTTGACGCACGGTGCCGCACGCGTGTTCGGTACCCGGTCGGCACCGACCTCGATCATCTCAGCGGCTATCGTGACCACCATGACGGCAGCCACGCAGCTGAAGGCCGGCGACCCGGCACCAGACTTCACCCTCCCCGACGCCGACGGAAACCCGGTGTCACTTCAGGACTTCCGCGGGCGGCGGGTGATCGTCTACTTCTACCCGGCGGCCATGACGCCTGGTTGCACCACGCAGGCCTGCGATTTCCGCGACAGCTTGACCGAGCTGAACGGCGCCGGCGTCGCGGTTCTCGGCGTCTCCCCAGACCCGGTCGACAAACTCGCCGAGTTCCGCGAGAAGGAGTCGTTGACCTTCCCGCTGCTCTCGGACGTCGACAAGCGAGTGCTCAACGCTTACGGGGCGTACGGCGAGAAGAACAACTACGGCAAGCTCGTGATGGGCGTGATCCGCTCCACATTCGTCGTCGACCAAGACGGCAAAATCGAGCAGGCGCAGTACAACGTGAAGGCCACCGGCCATGTCGCCAAGCTGCGCAGCGAGCTAGGGGTTTGAACTCAACCGCGATAATGACGCTTCACGGGGCCGTAGCCCAACGGCAGAGGCACGCGGTTTAGGTCCGCGCCAGTGTGAGTTCGACTCTCACCGGCCCTACAAGGCTCACGCGTGCGCTAAGGCGCCGGTGCGTAGAACGCGACACCCTCGGAGCCACCCCAGCCGACGTTCACCAGCCGGGACCATTCCTGGCGATCGCCGGTCAAGAAGTGCTCCCGGCCGTCCGCGCGCAGAATCCGATACACCGGAACGGTCGACCCCCCTTCGACCCGGTCGGCGCAAAAGGCCACGCCCTCCGCCGTCCATCCGCTCTGCCCCGGCCTTGTCAAGGTCGCGCGCTCGTTCGGGTCGGCGGTGAGGAGGTGATCGCCGTCCGAGCTGTACAGCCGGTAGACCGGCTCCAACCCGGTGGCGCAACCGCCGCCGACCGACGGGTACGCGTCAAACGTCGGCCGCTCCACCTGCCAGACGAACCGAACTCCGTCGAGGACGACGAGCGTCGTCAGCACGCTGGCCTCGCGCGGGTCGACGGTCTGCAGGTGCTGGTCGGTGAACGGATAGTAGAGGCGGTAGACCGGCTGCGCCGAGACTGGCTGCGCCGAGACTGGCTGCGCCGAGACGGGCTGCGCCGTCGCTGTTGGCGGGGCCGCGAGAGCGACGGTCACGCCCGCGCAGCACAAGCCGACCACGAGAAGTCGTCGTGTCCGAAGCATGGCCACCTCCGCGTGCGGGGTTACGTCGTCCGGCATGATCGATGTTATGACGCAGCGCCCCGCCACGATCCCCGACGGCCTCCGGGTGGAATTGTCGCGAGCAAAGGTGAAGCCCGGGCAAGGCGCCGAAGCAGACCGATGGATGCGTATGCTCAACGACCGCGCTGACGAATGCGTCGCCACGCTCGACCGTGAGCGCATGGCCGTCGAGATCGTGTTCCGCCTAAATGAAGACGGCGAAGATTTCCTTTACTGGGTCAGTATTTTCGGGTCCGGCGGCAGCGGACTCGACGAGTCGGTCGCGATCGATCGCGATCACGTCGAGATCGGACGACGGGTGAAAGAGCCGGGGTGGGTCGAGGCGATTCCCCAACTGTTGCTCATGCCGGCGCCGGTGCGACGCGCGGTGCTGAGCTGGTCACTGCGTCCTGGTGGTGCAAGCACGGCGTGAATCGGCGTGGCATCGCGCTGATGACCTCGGCGCACGTGGTCGACGACCTGTATCAAGGAGTGGTTCCCGCATTGCTGCCGTTTCTGGTCGCGCAACGGCACTACAGCTACACCGCGGTCGCAGGCCTGACGCTCGCGGCGACCGTCCTGTCGTCCGTCGCGCAACCGGCGTTCGGCTGGTGGGCCGATCGCAGCCCGCGTCGCTGGCTGATCCCGGTTGGCATCCTGACCGCCGCGACCGGCATCGCGCTCGCCGGATTCGCGTCGAGCTACCTGCTCACCTGGCTGGTGATCGCGCTCGCGGGTCTTGGCATCGCCGCCTTCCACCCCGAGGCGGCGCGGGCCGCCCGCCAGGCGGCAGGTGACAACAATCGCGCGATGAGCGTCTTCGCGGTGGGCGGCAACGGTGGCTACGCGCTTGGCTCACTCGTCGCGACGCCGGTGCTGCTCGTCTTCGGACTGCATGGCACCGCGCTGCTCGTCGTGCCGGCGATCGCGATGGCCGTGCTTATCGTGACGCGAATTGATGTGACTCTCGATGGACCTGAGGGCGGCCGGCGTCGACCCCTCGTGCGGTCCGGCGACGACGACTGGCCGGCCTTCTTCCGGCTCACCGGCGTGGTCGTGGTGCGTGCCATCTTGTTCGCCGGGGTGACGTCGTTCGTCGCGTTGTACTTCAT
>JAICYF010000282.1 GCA_025934355.1 Acidothermaceae bacterium | reverse complement strand
TGGTCGATCTTCGGCCCCGACGGCCACTCGAAACGGGACAGGTTATGGCAGACGCGTCAAAGTGCGCCTCACTGCCGCGCGCGGCTGGAGTAATCGGCCGCCGCCGAATGGCCTAATCGAGCCAGCGCGTTCGGCGCACGCTGGGCGAGGTGGCCCGAGTGTGCCTTGAGCGCTACTGTGCGCCAGCCCCCTGCGCCAGCAGCGCGGTCAACTGTGCGCCGACGAACCGGCGGAAGGCGCGCCGCTCGCGGGTGCGGTCGAGGGTGGCGACCTCGAGCTGGTCGGCCACCAAGTCGCGGGTTTCGCCGTCCGGCTGTTGCGACAGCGCGCTGACCGCAAGGTGCAGGGCCGCCGCAAGCGACGCGCCCGGCTCGTACCGCTCGCGGAGCACGCCGGTGATGTGCTCGGCCTGCCCACCCATGGCGACGTAGTCGTGTTCTTCGGCGACGCTGCCGTCGTAGGTCAGCCGGTAGATCGTGTCACCGTCGGCGGTGTCACCGACTTCGGCCACCACGATCTCGACCTCGTACGGCTTCTCCCCCGCTCCGCTGAAGATCGCCCCCAGCGTTTGGGCGTAGGCGTTCGCGATCGTGCGGCCAGTGACGTCGCGGCGGTCGTAGGTGTAGCCGGTGAGGTCGGCCAGCCGGACGCCGGCCACCCGCAGATTTTCGAATTCGTTGTAGCGGCCCACTGCGGCGAACGCGATCCGGTCGTACACCTCGCTGATCTTGTGCAACGCCTTGGAGGTGTTCTCTGCGACGAACAAGATGCCGTCTTGATACTGGAGCACCACGTTGCTGCGGCCGCGCGCGATGCCTTTTCGCGCGTAGTCGGCGCGGTCCTTCATCAACTGCTCGGGCGAGACGTAGAACGGCGCGCTCATCGACGTTGTCTCCTGTGGCTGGTTTCGACGGCTTCGCTAAACGGCATCGTTGCTGGTCGGCTTCGTTGCTGGTGGCTTCGTTACAGGCGGGCGGCCGGGCCGCCAGGACGGTTCATGCGTTCTGCGACGACCCGCCCGACGAGCTCCCCCATCACGTCCTCCGGCTCGCGCGAGAAGCCGTCGACCGTGCAACTGACGACGACGGGGAAGATGCGCCGGGTGAGGTCGGGCCCGCCGGTCGCGGAGTCGTCGTCGGCGGCGTCGTACAGGGCCTCGACGCAGGCGCGGACCGCGTCGTCGCGGGTGAAGTCCTCGCGGAAGAACTTCTTCAACGCGCCGCGAGCGAACATCGAGCCTGACCCGACCGCGTGGAACGAATGCTCCTCGTAACGCCCGCCGGTGACGTCGAAGGAGAAGATTCGCCCGGCCTTCGAAGGGTCGGCGACGAGCAAGTCGTAGCCGGCGTAGAGCGGCACGACCGCGAGGCCCTGCATCGCCATCGGCAGGTTCGATCGAATCATCATCGAGAGTCGATTCGCCTTGCCTTCTAGCGAAAGCGTCGCGCCCTGCAACTTCTCGTAATGCTCGAGTTCGACTTGAAACAACCGCACCAACTCGATCGCGATGCCCGCCGTGCCGGCGATGCCGACGCAGGAGTGCTCGTCAGCCTGGAAAACCTTCTCGATATCGCGCTGGGCGATGATGTTGCCCATCGTGGCGCGCCGGTCGCCAGCCATCACCACGCCGCCGTTGAAGGTGACCGCCACGATTGTCGTGCCGTGAGGGACGTCGAGCGGGCTCTGACCGGGGAACGGCCCGGCGAGCGCGGCAGCGCGTCGTCCAGGCAAAAGGTCGGGGGCGTGCATCGACAAAAAGTCGGTGAACGAGTGCACGCCCGGCTGGTGAAACGCCTCTGGCAGTCGCCCGAAGCCGTCGGTCGCGCTCGTCATCGAAGCTCCCTCTCTCCGGCGGCCCGTGGTTGCCGAGCCGTCGCGCCCGACCCTACTGGCCGCGCCGCGCCTGGTGATCTACTGGCCGCCCTTTTGGATGTATGACCGCACAAACTCCTCGGCGTTCTCCTCCAGCACGTCGTCGATCTCGTCCAGGATCGCGTCGACGTCGTCGTTCAGCTTCTCCCGCCGCTCTTGGACGTCGCTGGCTGGCGCCTGCTCTTCGACAGCCTCGTCGGCCTCATCCTGCCGACGCGACGCGCGCTGCTGACCGCCGGAGTCCTGCTCGGACATGTGCCCTCCGCGATGTGCCTAGATGGCGCTGCTGCTTTTGCCGCTGCTGCCGCCGACATTACCTTCGGCAGCCGTCGCACACAGGTGAGCTAGTCGCTTCGCACCCTCGAGTCGTCAAGGCGGCCCTGTTCTACGCTCACAGCACAACGCGGCTGGACGACGGGGGAACGGCCAGACGACGGGGAACGGCCGGACGACGGGAGGCAGTCGCACATGGCCCGGCTTCGCGACGAGCTGTGGACCGTGATGGAGCCGGTGTTCAAGCAGATCC
>JAICYF010000211.1 GCA_025934355.1 Acidothermaceae bacterium | reverse complement strand
CGCGTTGTCGCTCGCGGCGGCGCGCGCGACGCTCGCCGACGTCCTGACCGAATCGGCGTTCGCCGCCATGACCGCTCGGGCGCAGCAGTACGCGACCGGCGTCAAAGACGCGATCGACCGGCACGGGTTGCCGTGGTCGGTGACGCGGCTCGGCGCCCGAACCGAGTACCGGTTCACCTCGCCCGCCCCACGCAACGGTGGCGACTCGGCGGCCGCCGCCGACCCCGACCTCGACGACTTCATGCACACCTGGATGGCGAATCGCGGCGTGCTCATGACGCCGTTTCACAACATGGCGCTCATGTGCCCCGAAACGACGGACGCGGACGTCGACCTGCACACCGCCCTATTCGGCGGCGCGTTGACCGAACTCGTCGGCTGAGCAAACCCCGCGAGTAACTCGGCCAGCCCGGCCGCTAGACGTCGAGGTTGGTCATCACGTGCTTGAGCCGGGTGTAGTCCTCGAAGCCGTACATCGACAGGTCTTTGCCGTACCCGCTGTGCTTGAAGCCGCCGTGCGGCATCTCCGCCACCAGCGGGATGTGGGTGTTGATCCAGACGCAACCGAAGTCGAGCCGCTTTGCCATTCGCATCGCGCGACCGTGGTCACGGGTCCAAACGGACGACGCGAGGCCGTACTCGACGCCATTCGCCCAGCGCACCGCTTCGTCCTCGTCGCTGAACCGCTGCACCGTGATGACCGGCCCGAATATCTCCTGCTGCACCGCCTCGTCGTTTTGGCGTAGGCCGGCGACCACGGTCGGCTCGAAGAAGAATCCGCGGTCACCGACGCGGTGTCCGCCGACGACGACTTGCGCGTGATCAGGCAGCCGGTCGACGAACCCACTCACCCTCGACAGCTGATTGGCGTTGTTGACCGGACCGAAGAGCGCGTCGGTGTTCGACGGCGGACCGACGACCGTGCCGCGGGCCTGCTCGGCAAGCGCGGCGACGAAGTCGTCGTGGATCCCGGGCGCCGCGAGCACCCTGGTCGCCGCAGTGCAGTCTTGACCGGCGTTGAAGTAACCGCCGATCGCGATGCCCTCTGCGGTCTTCTCGAGGTCGGCGTCGTCGAAGACGACCACCGGCGCCTTGCCGCCAAGCTCGAGGTGCACTCGCTTGAGGTCGCGCGCGGCGCTGCCGGCAACCTCCATGCCGGCCCGAACGCTGCCGGTGATCGAGACCATCGCGGGCGTCGGGTGCTCGACCAGCGCGCGGCCGGTGTCGCGGTCGCCGCAGATGACGTTGAACACGCCCGGCGGCAGGAACTCGGCCATCACCTGCGCCATCAGCAGCGTTGTCACCGGCGTGGTGTCGGACGGCTTCAAGACCACCGTGTTGCCCGCCGCGATCGCGGGTGCCCACTTCCAGACCGCCATCATCATCGGGTAGTTCCACGGCGTCACCTGCGCGCAGACGCCGACCGGCTCGCGCCTGATGAACGAGGTGTGCCCGGCCATGTACTCACCCGCCGACGTTCCTTCCAGCACACGGGACGCGCCCGCGAAGAATCTGATCTGATCGACCATCGGCGGAACTTCCTCGGACGCCGTGAGGCCCTGCGGCTTGCCGGTGTTTCGCGACTCTGCGGCCACGAACTCCTCGGCGCGTGCCTCGATCGCGTCGGCGATGCGCAGCAACGCGAGCTGGCGTTGCGACGGCGTGGTGTCGCGCCAAGTCTCGAACGCACGCGCGGCGGCTGCGACTGCGCGGTCGACGTCCGACGCGTCGGACAAGGGCGCCTGCGCGAAGACCTCGCCGGTGCTTGGGTCGAGCAGGTCGGACGTCTTGCCCGACGCCGCGTCGACCTCGGCGCCGTCGATGAAGTTACGAAGTACCTCGCTCACGTTCACACCTGCACTTTCGATGGCGGGTCTGCGGTCACCCTGGATGCTCAGTGGCTGCTGCATGTGATCCTCGAAGATGAGAACGACAGCCGCAAGGCCCTCCGGCTATGGAATCCGTTGATCGTTATGCCTCTGACTACGGATTCGCTTGCTATGCGCGTCGGGGAGAGGCCATGATGGCGGCCATGAGCGCGCGCGACCGGTCGATCCAGAACGGCCTGCTCGACGACGTCTCCAAGGCCATCATCGAGCAATTGCAGGAGGACGGCCGCCGCTCATACGCGACCATCGCGGCGGCTGTGGGGCTGTCAGAAGCGGCCGTGCGGCAGCGTGTGCAGCGGCTTCTGAAGACCGGCGTGATCCAGATCGTCGCGGTCACTGATCCGCTCCAGCTTGGCTTCTCGCGCCAGGCGATGATCGGCATCAAGGCCGAGGGCGACATCGAGGCGGTGGCGGCCCAACTCGAGAAGTTCCCCGAAGTCGACTACGTCGTCATCACCGCCGGCTCGTTCGACCTGCTTGTCGAGACGGTGTGCGAAGACGACAGCCACCTGCTGCAGCTGCTGAATGAGCGCATTCGCGCTATCCCGACCGTGCGCAGCACCGAAACGTTCCTCTATCTCAAGCTTCGCAAGCAGACCTACACCTGGGGCACCCGATGACGACAACACCGCAAGAAGCGCACGCCCACACCGGCGATTCAGCGTGGCAGGACGCCGCGCGTCGGCACTTGTGGCTGCACTTCACTCGGATGTCGTCGTACACGCATCAGGACGTGCCGGTCATCGTTCGCGGCGAAGGCGCCTACGTTTACGACGAAAACGGCAAGCGCTACCTCGACGGCCTGTCTGGCTTGTTCGTGTCGATGGCCGGTCACGGTCGCACCGAGCTGGCCGAGGCCGCGGCCAGGCAGGCCAGCGAGTTGGCCTACTTCCCGTTGTGGAGTTACGCGCACCCGCGCGCGGTCGAGCTCGCCGAGCGGCTCGCCTCGCTGACCCCCGGCGACCTGAACCGCGTTTTCTTCACCACCGGTGGTTCGGAGGCCGTCGAGTCGGCGTGGAAACTCGCCCGTCAGTACTTCCGCGCCGTCGGCGAACCAGGCCGCTACAAAGTCATCAGCCGCGACATCGCGTATCACGGCACCACGATGGGCGCCCTGTCGATCACCGGGCTGCCGGCCATCAAAACACCGTTCGAACCGCTGGTTCCAGGTTCGGTACGGGTGCCAAATACCAATTTCTACCGCGCTGCCGAGCACGGCGACGACATCAAGGCGTTCGGTCGCTGGGCCGCCGACGAAATCGAGCGGGCGATCTTGCGCGAGGGCGCCGACACGGTCGCCGCGGTTTACCTCGAGCCGGTGCAGAACTCCGGTGGCTGCTTCCCGCCGCCGCCCGGATATTTTCAGCGGGTTAGGGAAATTTGCGACCGACACGGCGTGCTGTTGGTCTCCGACGAAGTCATCTGCGCCTTCGGCCGGCTCGGCCACTATTTCGGCTCCGAGCGGTACGCCTACCAGCCCGACATCATCACAATGGCGAAGGGCATGACCTCGGGTTACGCGCCGATCGGCGCGATGGCGGTGTCCGACCGGTTGATCGAGCCGTTCTTGAAAGACACCACGACATTCCTGCACGGCATCACCTTCGCCGGTCATCCCGTCTCGGCCGCGGTCGCGCTCGCCAACCTCGACCTCTTCGAGAAAGAGGATCTGCTCGGCAACGTTCGCCGCAACGAGGGCGCGTTCCGCGCGTCGCTGGAGAAACTCAACGACCTCCCGATCGTCGGCGAGATCCGCGGCGACGGTTACTTCTACGGCATCGAGTTGGTGAAGAACAAAGAAACCCGCGAGACGTTCGATGACGACGAATCCGAACGGCTGTTGCGCGGTTATCTGTCGGGCGCCCTGTTTGAGGCTGGTCTGATCTGTCGCGCCGACGACCGCGGCGACCCTGTCATCCAGCTCGCGCCGCCGCTCATCATCGAGCAGGAGGAGTTCGACTTCATAGAGCAAACGTTGCGCGAGGTGCTCACCAAGGCGTGGGAGATTCTCTGAGCAGCGAAAACGGAACCGACGCGTCATCACCACGCACGCAAGTGCGTCGGTTGCCCGAGAAGCAGCACTTTTCGCGGGCCATGCTTGACACGATCCTCGACGCCGGCCGGGTCGGTCACCTCGCCACTTCCGACGAAGACGGCCAGCCGTATGTGCTGCCGGTCGCGTACGCGCGAGACCACGACCGGATCATCGTCCATGGCTCGACGGGCAGCCGGCTGCTCCGATCGTTGGCAGCCGGTCAGCCAACCTGCTTTACCGTCACGTTGCTCGACGGCTTGGTGCTGGCCAGGTCCGCGTTCGAATCATCGATGCGCTATCGCAGCGCGATGGTCCTAGGTTCGTGCCAACTCATTGCGGACGACGACGACACCTTGCGCGCGCTCGAGGTGTTGACCGAGCATCTGATGCCGCGGCGTTGGGCCGACCTCAGACCGCCGCTGCGCAAGGAGATCGCGGCGACCAGGTTGCTCGCGCTGCCGATCGCGGAATGGTCGGTGAAGGTCAGCGACGGCTGGCCCGAGGACGAACCCGACGACGTCGGACTCCCGATCTGGGCTGGTGTGTTGCCGCTGCAACACGTGTTCGGCGCGCCGATGAACGCGCCCGATTTGGCAGCTGGCCTCCAGCCGCCTGACTACGTCCGGCATTGGTCGGCGTGAGCACGCCCGACGACTACCGGCGGGTCAGCTTCTGGTTCGACTCGTTCGCCGCTTCCGGCGGAGATCTCACGCCACGTGCGGCACTG
>JAICYF010000272.1 GCA_025934355.1 Acidothermaceae bacterium | reverse complement strand
CTGCGACGACGTGATGGCCCGCGCTCAGCGCTTGCTCGACAACTAGCTGGCCCGTGGCGCCGTGCGCCCCGAAGACGACAACCTTCATGGAATCCTCGCTGTGAATCCGGGCGCTGATCGCCCATTCACCAGTACGACGGAACCCAGCAGAAATAGGTAACGCTCGGCCAGCGGGCTGAGACTCGCAGCGCTCAGTCAGCTCGCACGCCAAGTCAATGGCGGCGGCTTACGACGCCGCCAGCTCAAGAACCAATGTTGCAACGGCGTTGTACTTGTTGACACCGACGGGAAATGCCTTGGTTTCAAGGGTCACCTGGCGACCATCCGACCAGGTGAGCGCCAACTGCACGACCATCGGCCGTCGGAGCGTTTCGGCGGAGAAAGTACCCTTTCCCAACGGGCAATCGCGTCGCCGACAACCTGACCGCTCCAGGTCAGCGGATAGACGTCCACCCCTCCGGCGTCGACGGCGAGGCCGACGACTTGCGGCATTCCGCTGCGCGCAGCGCGTGCGGCGACGGCGGCGAGCTTCCTTCGGCCGCCCAGCATGGGGTTCATCGCAACCATCGACGCCGAGACCGTCCCGGCAGTCGCAAAAATCGCCGCACCGAGCAGTTGCCGGGGACGTCCGTTCCTGGATCGCCCGCACGAGTCGGGACGGTTCGAGTGCCTCATTAGCGTTCACCTGGATCTCCAACGGTGGCTCCGATTCGCTAACCGCTAACGTCACGAGATTGCAGCTGAGACACACCACCTTGCACGTCGCACCGCAGCCGGCTGAATGCTCAACCCGCGGGCCACGTGTGAGTGGCAATCATCCGGATGACACGGATTAGCGCGACGAAAATGCCGGTGATGGTCAGCCCCGCGAGCAACCCGACGATGGGGAGGCTGACAAGTGGCGGACCAACGAACAAGCCAAGGCCCACCACCGTTATTACCGGAAGGGCCGCTATGTTCGGCGACTTCCACTGTGAGGCGCGGGCGGCCCGTGGATGGCCCGTTCGCCAGAGCGGCAGCACGTACACGTAGCCGACCACGACTGCGGCACCGACGCCGATCGAGACGGCGAGCACCAGGCGAATCACGCCGGGAGCCACGTGGTGTTGCGACGCGTCCGAAGCTGCAATGAACGGGATCCACACAAAGCTCGCCAAACCGACGAGCAGAACCGCGAGACTCGCGCCAGGGCTCGCAGGTCGTCGACGCATGGAGCCGGGATCAGACCGGATGCCAGGCCGTGCGCTCATGCCCTCCCCTAGTAGCGATCGATGGCGGCCGGGCCGTGGCGCGCCGGTGAATCCGATATCGACGGACGATGCCGTCGGCATTAGGACGGCGGCCGACCGAGTCAGTTGTCTTGGCTCGGCGGAGCAGTCCGGCCAGGATCGCCTGCCAACTCCAGTAGCTCATCGTCGTCCGGCGAAAGATGGCGCTGACCCGCGATGGTCGCGAGCAGGCGCAGTCGCAGGACGCCGCTGTCGACCTTTTCCGTAAGACCTCTCCGCTTGCGCCACCAACGCTCAAGCCGGGCTGACGCAAGGGTTATGAGGACGGCGGCGAGCGCGCCGGTCAGGCAGTCGAACACGTAATGTTCGGCCGAGTAGGCGAGCGAGAAGGTCATCGCGATCGGGTACGCGGCAAGCAGCGGACGCCACCACTTGGAAACCCGCCGCCACATAAACAGCACGAACAAGACGGTGCCACCCAGATGGAGCGAAGGGACGGCGGCGACCGGGTCGGCGACGGCCTGACCCTCTTTCAGGAAGCTGCCTGCGATGGACAGGTGCAGCTCATGGAAACCCCAAAACGACGTCCGCTCAACCCAGGGATTCGCCCCGGAGAGGTGCGTTGTCATTTGACCGAGAAGTCCGCCGTGCAACGCAGAGAGGTTGGACGGCGCCGACTGCCACATGCAGCTCGGCTCACTGGGATGAGAGGCGATTTCGGCCGCGGAGCATTGGGCGGCGGCCCACGGAGGCGCCGCCGGGTACAGGGCGAAAACCGCGAAACCGACAAACGACAGGCTCACGAATCGCAACGACCAGCGGTAAAACGAGGCGCGGTCGCGCAGCCAAAAGACGCCGGCGGCCACGTAGGGGAGAAAGAAGAACGAGCAGTAGCACAACGTCACGGCGACGTCGTACCAACGAATGTCCTGGTAGCCGTGCTTGAGGTGTTCCTGCAGCCACACCGTCGGTTCGTGGCCGAAGAACAAGAACCGGTCGACGTCGACCTGCGGGTGCCACCAGGTGGGCATTCCAAGCTGATACGAGGCGCCGCGCAAGTAGTCGTACGCGATAAGAACAAGTGCGAACGGGACGAAGTCGATGACCACATGCAGCAGCGCAACCGGGTGGCGACCGATGCTGCCGGCCAGCACGCCGAAGCACACCCAGATGAGCAGGCCCTCCCGGTCGAACGGGATGCCGTCGCGCTGCCAGTAATAGATGAGCAGCCCCGCCCAGGTGGCCAACGCAATCAGGCGGGCGATCCGGAAAATCTTGCCGGGGAGCGACTCCCGCGGGAACCAATCGCCGCGGCGACGGGCTGCTGATCTCAGGGGCCGGGCCAGGATGTTCCACCTGGACCGTTTCGGGGCCGCGTCAGGCCCGGGGTCGCCGGACGCGCCGCCGGGAGCGCGCTTCACCAGGCCGCGAATGGACACGGCGCTACGGTACCGGGCCCCCTTCGACGGCACACATGATCGAGACGAATCCAAGGTGGAGCCGCCTCGGGGAATCGGACCCCGGACCTACGCATTACGAG
>JAICYF010000299.1 GCA_025934355.1 Acidothermaceae bacterium | reverse complement strand
GGTCTGCGCCAGCGTGATCGCGAGGTTGGCGACGGTCGTCGTCTTGCCTTCGTTGGGCACCGAGCTCGTGAAGACGATCGACTTGAGCTCGGTGTCGATGTCGACGAACTGCAGGTTGGTCCGCAGCTGGCGGAACGCCTCGGCCCGGCGCGAGTGCGGATGCTGGGTGACGATCAGCGGGTGCGTCTTGGCGTCGGGGTCGAAGGCGATGATCCCGATCGCCGGATGCGCGGTCGCCTGCTGGACGTCGTCCGGCGTCTTGACAGTGTTGTCGAGCGTCTCCCGAAGGACCGCGCCGCCGACGCCGAGGACGAGTCCGACGAGTACCCCTAGCCCGATGTCGATCATCTTCCGTGGTGATATCGGCGCCGCCGGGAGGGCAGCCGCCTTGACCACGCTGACCTTCACCGGTGGGCCGTTCTTGGAGCTGTTTCCGCCTGCTTCAAGGAACGCGGCATAGTTGGTGAACTGGTTGGCGATGGCGTTCGCGAGGATCTGGGCGCGCTTCGCCGACGTGTCGGTGACGTGCAGGTTCACCAGGACGGTGTTGAGCGGGGCGTCTGCGGTCGTCTCAGCACTGATCTGCTTACCAGTCAGGCCGACGTGCAGTCGCGCGGCGACCGGATCGGTGATCTGCCTCGTATTGATGATGTCGGCATACGACTGGACGCGGTCCTGACTGAACTGGGCGGCAGACTGCAGATTGGCCACCTGCCCGCCTGTATCGTTCGCGCTGACGAACAGCTGTGCGCTCGCCTGGTATTTGGGAGTGGCCGACCAGATGAGCAGCGCCACTGCGGCGAGAGCCAGCAGCACGGAGGTCGCGACTATCCGCCAGCGCTTTCTCAACAGGCGGAGGTAGTCGTAGATCTCCACACGGCTCCCTGAGGGACTTTGACGGCCCGACCTCGTGGCCACAGTCTAGGACCGTTTGGCCCCAGGCTCGTGGGGTGCGTGCGGACTCTGCACGGCTGGCGACGTCATTGATCATGCGCGCGGGTGCGGCAAGTGCGGGACTTCCGCTTACGTGTCAGCATCTTCGGTGATGACAGACGACGCAACGCGGCGCTCGCTTCTGATCGCGACCACGCCCAGATCCGGAAGCTGGCTGCTGAGCGACTACTTGTCGGCGACAGGAGTCGTGGGAGTCCCGCGGGAGTACTTCCACATCAACTACGTCGCCACCGTCTCGAAAGAGTTCGGCCTCGAGACGACCGGAATCACCGAGGCCTACATCTCGGAGGTTGTGAGACGCGAGGCCACCGACGAGGGCGTTTTCAGCGCGAAGCTGCACTGGTTGCAGATCAACCAGCTCGTCACGGCCTTACGCGGGTTCGACTCGCAGTTTGCCGGTCTTCCGACGCCTGAGCTGATTGCGTCGTGGCTGCCGAGCCCCGCCTACGTCTACCTGACGCGCCGCGACAAGGCTCGGCAGGCGATCTCTATGTTTCGCGCGATGCGGACCGAGCAATGGTGGGAACCTGCTCCGAGCGATGGCGAGGACACGGCGTCCCCTGTCGACGTGATTCCCGACTATCTGTCGATTCGGTGGTTCGAAGATCACCTTCACAGCGAAGAGGCGGAGTGGCTTCGCTACTTCGACACCTTCGGGCTGGATCCGATCATCGTCTGCTACGAGGACTTCGTCCTGGATCCGCCCGGCATGATGCGGAGCCTGCTCGATGCGCTCGGTATGGAGCATGTCGAGGTGCCGGCTGCGCCTGGCCGGACCAAGCGCCAGTCCGACACGAGCACGGAACAAGCGCTCGAGGAGTACCTCGTCGTTCGCGACTTCTTGCCGAGGATCCCGCGGGGCTGGGCGTGGTCGTTTGCGCGGCGCGCGTTCGGCGCGATCGACGCTTCGAGCACGCAGGTGGGCGTGGTCGCCGACGTAGGCGACCTCACGCCGCTTTGAGCCCCGTCGTTCGGCTCAGGCGATGTAGGCGACGGCGTCGAAGAGGACGTCGGTGGCGGTGGACCCGCCGGACAGGCCGTTGGCGATGCGGCATTTGCCGGTGCCGTCCAGGGCGATGGTGACCTGCGCGGCGGCGCTTTGGTTGGTGGCGAACCAGTTGATCGAGGAGGTCAACGGTGACGGCGGGG
>JAICYF010000261.1 GCA_025934355.1 Acidothermaceae bacterium | reverse complement strand
TGCACGAGCGTTTGGGTCTTCGCGGTGTCGACGCTGAACGCGTTCTGGTCGTCGCCGGTGTCCAGTCGGGTCACCGGCAAAACGGTGTCGAGCGTGGAGCTGGCGGCACTGTCGGCGGCTAGCCCGGCGAGCAGGTCGGCCAGCCGAGTCGTGGCGAAGGACGACGTGGAGCCCGTGCCCAATGCGGTGATCAGCGACGCGAGGGCGGCCGGTTGCTTCGGCAGCTGCGCGAGCACCGCCCCGAACACGGCGTCAAAGCGGGCCAGCCGCAACTGTTCAGTCTCACCCGCGCCGAGGAAGGTGGCGTAGGCGACGGCTGTGGCGCCGGTCAGCTTCTGCGGGCCGGCGGCCACGACGATGGTGGTCGTCCCGTTGGGACCAGGCTTGGTGACGTCGCGATCGACCGTGACACTCACGCCGCCGACCTGATCGACCAAGGCCGCGAAGCCCTTCTGAGTCAGCACCCATGAGCCGTCGACGGAGACGCCCATGAGGTCGGACAGCGTCGACCGCGACGCGTTGGGCTGGTTAAGCGTGAGGGCCTGGCCGAACGGCATCGGGCCAAAGCCCGGCACCTGGCTGATCACCGCAGACGGCACCAGCACGACGACGCCCGACTTCGCCGCGGTGTCATGCGCGAGCAGCGCGCTGTCGACGGCCTCGCCGAGTGAGCCTTTGAGCTGCAGCAGCAAGGTGGTCTGGGTTCGGGTGTCGGTGGCGGCGGCAGGGTGGTGCTTGCCTGAGTTGCCCCCGCCGACGACCGCCCAGATGATCAAGGCGATGACGACCGCGGCCGCGCCTCCCACGAGGAGACGCTTGCGTTGCTCCTGCTGCTTCTCCTCGCGGGCCGCACGCCGGTTGCCGCGTCCGCCACCAGGCAGGATCAGGTCAAGGCCGGGCGCGCTCGAGCGCGCAGGGACGTCGTCCGACGGCGGCTGGTGCAGCGGCCGGTCGAGGGTGGTCGTCGCGAGCGAGGCGGTCGGACCGGTCGCGCCGGGCAGTTCGAACGCCTCGGACGCCGACGAGGTCCGCGACGCGCCCGCATGGCGTGGTCGCACAGGTTCGGATCGGCGCTCGGCCCGTCTGCCGCGGCGCGGTTCGCGTGGCTGCGGCGCCTCGGCCTCTGGCGGCAAGGCGACGACGCGCCGGCGTCCGTGTTTGCCGCTCACGACTCGGCCTGCCGCGCTGCGGTGTCGTGGTAGAGACCGCGCTTAGAGATGTACTGAACGATTCCGTCTGGCACGAGATACCAGATCGGCTCGTTTCGCCCAACTCTTTCGCGACATTCCGTGGAAGATATGGCAAGTGCAGGAATTTCGATGAGGCTGACTGCCTCATCGGGTAGGCCAGATGGCCCATCGAGGACGTGTCCGGGCCGGGTACAACCGACAAAGTGGGCTAGTTCGGTCAATTTGTCGGCATTGCTCCACGTCATGATCTGCGCGAGCGCGTCAGCGCCCGTGATGAAAAACACCTCGGGATCTTCGACGCCCTCTTTCGCCAACTCCTGGCGCAACAGGCTGAGCGTGTCGACGGTGTAGGTCGGCCCGGGCCGGTCGATGTCGATGCGGCTCACCGTGAACCGCGGGTTCGAAGCGGTGGCGATCACCGTCATCAGGTAGCGGTCTTCACGCGGCGACACCGCGCGATGTGACTTCTGCCACGGCTCACCGGTCGGCACGAAGATCACTTGATCGAGGGTGAACTGGCTGGCCACCTCACTGGCCGCCACCAGGTGGCCGTGATGGATCGGGTCAAAGGTGCCGCCCATCACGCCGATGCGCCGCCGGCTCATGTCGGTGAGGCTACTGGTTCGAGGGCGGTGCGGGTCCTAACCCTGCCGTGTCTCGGGTCGAGCGGCCAGCTTCGCAAGCCAACGGCCAGGTTCACCCATGCGCTCACAGGGGTGAGGCGCTGATTTGACTCGCGAAGCCCAAGAACCGGAGGCCAAGACGCGGCCGCGGGCCGCTACCGGACGTGACCGTCGCCAACCACGACGTACTTGGTCGAGGTCAGCTCCGGCAGGCCCATCGGCCCGCGCGCGTGCAGCTTTTGGGTCGAGATTCCGATCTCGGCGCCGAAGCCGAACTCAGCCCCGTCGACGAACCGGGTCGACGCGTTGACCAACACCGCCGCGGCGTCGACCTCCGCCACGAACCGGCGCGCCGACTCCTGCGACCTCGTGACGATCGCTTCGCTGTGCCCGGTGCTGTGCGCCCTGATGTGGTCGATCGCGGCGTCCAATGAAGGCACCACGGCGGCCGCGATGTCGAGCGAGAGGTACTCGGTGTCCCAGTCGTCGGGCGTGGCCGGGACGACGGCAGGATCGACCCGCGCCACCCGCCCATCACCGTGGACGGTCACGCCGGCCGAATGCAACGCGGCCAGTGCCAGCGGCAGGAAGGTGTCGGCGACGTCGGCGTGCACGAGCAGTGTCTCGGCCGCGTTGCAGACACTGGGCCGAGAAACCTTGGCGTTAAGCAGAATCGCCAGCGCCTTGTCGAAATCCGCGTCGGCGTCGACAAAAACGTGGCAGTTGCCGACGCCGGTCTCAATCACCGGCACGGTCGACTCTTCGACGACGCTGCGAATCAGCGACGCTCCCCCGCGCGGAATCAGCACGTCGACCAATCCGCGGGCCCGCATCAGATGCTTCGCCGCCTCGTGACCTGCGCCCGGCACAAGTTGTACGGCGTCGGCCGGCAGCGCAACCGAGGAGATGGCGTCGCGCAGCACCGACACCAACGCCTCGTTAGACGACAGGGCGGACGACGAACCGCGCAGCAGCACGGCGTTGCCGCTCTTCAAGCACAACGACGCTGCGTCGACGGTGACGTTCGGCCGACCTTCGTAGATGATGCCGACGACGCCGAACGGCACCCGCACTTGGCGCAATTCGAGTCCGTTCGGCAGCACGCCACCGCGGACGATTTCCCCGACCGGGTCGGGCAATCCGACAGTTTTGCGAACGTCTGCCGCGATCGCCGCGACCCGTGCCTCATCAAGGCGCAGCCGGTCGAGATAGGACGACGTCGCGCCGCCGGGGGGGGGGCGCGCGCGGGCACCCGCGGTGGGGTTGAAGCGGGCCACGGGGGGCGGCCCCAGCGCCCCGGCGCGCGGGGGCCGTGG
>JAICYF010000206.1 GCA_025934355.1 Acidothermaceae bacterium | reverse complement strand
GCATTCATGGCGGCCGGGAGGGTGGACAAGGTTGTCGGTTACCTTGCGCCCGCGTTTCTCGGCGCGGGTAGGGCTGCCGTTGCCGATCTCGGAATCAACAAGATTGGCGACATCTTGAGATGGCATGTCGACGACGCCGAGATCGTCGGCGGCGACCTGCGGATCATCGTCCGGCCGAGTAGCGCAGGGGAGTAGCGCGTGTTCACGGGAATTGTCGAGGAGTTGGGCACGGTCACCGCCATCAGACCCACCGCGACCGGCGCCGACGCCGCGGTCCGACTCGAAATCGCCGGGCCCCTCGTCACGAGTGACGTCGCCGAGGGTGACTCGATCGCGGTCTCGGGCGTTTGTCTCACCGTCGTCGAGGCAGCCGACGGCCGATTCACCACGGACGTCATGCGCGAGACGCTCGACCGCACCACACTCGGCGCCACCACACCCGGTACGACTGTCAACCTGGAGCGGGCGGTCACGCTGCAGACCAGACTCGGCGGTCACTTGGTGCAAGGGCACGTCGACGGTACGGGTCGGGTAGCCGCCCGCGAGCGCACCCCGCAGTGGGACGTCGTCCACGTCGAAGTACCCGCAAAACTCGGGAAATACCTGGTCGAGAAGGGCTCGATCGCCGTTGACGGCGTGTCTCTCACCGTTGTTGAGGCGGACGTCGACGGGTTCACCGTCAGCCTGATCCCCACCACTTTGCAGCGCACCACATTGGGCGCCAGAGAAGTCGGCGACCACGTCAACCTCGAGGTCGACGTGATGGCGAAGTACGCCGAACGACTGCTGGCCGCACACGGTCTTCAAACAGCCGGCGGTGCGGCATGAACTGGCTTTATCACGCCCATTTGACAATCGCCGGACACGACATCACCTACCGCGAGATTCTTGGCAACGTGCTTGGCCTGATCTCCGCGATCGGCGGGATGCGCCGGCGGGTGTGGGCGTGGCCCATCGGGATCGTCGGCAACGTCTTCTTGTTCACCGTGTTTATGGGCAACGCCTTCGGCAGCTCGTCGCAGGCGCCCTTGCTCGGCCAAGCTGGCCGGCAAATCTTCTTCATCGTGACGAGCGTTTACGGGTGGCAGCGATGGGCGAGTACTCGTCGGGCCAGTGCGAACGCGGTGGCCGTGTCGCCGCGATGGGCGACCGCGATGGAGCGCGCCGGTTATCTCGTCGGCGCCGCCGTCGGAGTCGCGGTCTGCTACGTGGTCTTTCGGATCATCGGCGAGGGTTTCCCTGTGCAGTGGTGGTATTACCTCGCTGACTCGTGGATTTTCGTCGGGTCCATGATCGCCACGTATGCGATGGCGCGGGGATGGGTTGACTTCTGGATTTGCTGGATCGCGGTCGACGTCGTGGGCGTTCCTGAGCTGATTCACTTCGCGTATTACCCGTCGGCCACGCTCTACGGCATTTACGCGGCCTTCGTCATCTGGGGCTTCTTCGTCTGGCGTCGCGTCGCCCGCGCCGAGGCACCTGCGCCTCTGACGCCGCTACAGGAAGCGGTCGGCTGATGTTCGACTCCATCGGGCGCGCGATCGCGGATGTCGCCGCAGGCAAAGCGGTTGTCGTGGTTGACGACGAGGACCGTGAGAACGAGGGCGATTTGGTCGCGGCGGCGTCGAAAGCCACCCGCGAACTCGTCGCTTTCATGGTGCGGCACACCAGCGGTGTCATTTGCGTGCCGATGGAGGGCAAGACGCTCGACCGGCTGGGTCTGCCGCCGATGACGGTCCGCAACGAAGACCGAAAGCAGACCGCGTACACCGTCTCCGTCGACGCCAGGAATGGCATAACCACCGGCATATCAGCTGCAGATCGGGCGCACACCGTGCGCGCCCTCGCCGACTCGGCGACGGAGCCGTACGAGCTCACCCGGCCCGGCCATGTGTTCCCGCTGCGGGCGGTCGATGGTGGGGTGCTGCGGCGGGCCGGCCACACCGAAGCCGCGGTCGATCTCGCTCGCCTCGCCGGGCTGACGCCGGCTGGCGTCATCAGCGAGATTGTCGACGACGACGGGTCGATGGCCCGCGTGCCGAAACTTCAGGAGTTCGCGAACGCCCACGGGCTGGCGATGATTTCGATCGCCGATCTGGTCGCCTATCGCAGGCGGCACGAATCGACGATCGAGCGCGTCGTCGACGCGCGACTGCCCACTGCACACGGCGAATGGCGTGCGGTCGGCTATCGCAGCACCCTCGACGGAACTGAACTCGTCGCCCTGGTCATGGGCGACATCGGCGAAGGCGACAACGTCTTGGTGCGAGCGCACTCCGAGTGCCTCACGGGCGACGTGTTCGGCTCGCTGCGCTGCGACTGCGGTCCGCAGCTCGAGGCGGCCATGTCGGTCATCGGCGAGGAGGGACGCGGCGTCGTTCTCTACATCCGCGGTCACGAGGGCCGCGGAATTGGCCTTCTCAGCAAGCTTTTCGCCTACCGGCTGCAAGACGCGGGCGCCGACACCATCGACGCGAACCTCGAACTCGGGCTGCCTGCCGATGCCCGCGACTACGGCACCGGCGCGCAGGTCCTCGTGGACCTTGGCGTGAAGTCGATGCGGCTGCTCACGAATAATCCGGCGAAGCGTGCCGGTCTCGAAGGGTGGGGCCTCACGGTCGTCGGGCGCGTCCCGCTCCCGACCCATGCCAACCCCGATAATCTGCGTTATCTGCTGACAAAACGCGACCGCATGGGTCACGACCTGCAGCTGCCGGTCGACGTCCCCAGGGTTGACGAACAGACCGGAGGCCTGTCATGAGCGGCGACGGCAAGCCCGACCTCGGCACGGTCGACGCCTCCGGCCTGACCCTGGCCATCGTGGCGACGCGTTGGAACACCCATGTCGTCGAGGCGTTGCTCGAGCGTTCGGTCGCGGCCGCGAATGCCTGCGGCATAACCGAACCCCGTGTCGTGCGCGTCGTCGGCGCGCTCGAACTGCCGGTCGTCGCGCAACAGGTCGCGGTCGAGCACGACGCCGTCGTCTGCCTCGGTTGCGTGATCCGTGGCGGCACGCCGCACTTTGAGTACGTCTGCGAGGCGGTCACCGCCGGCTTGGCGCGAGTCGGTCTCGACGCGTCGACCCCGATAGGCAATGGCGTGTTGACTTGTGACAGCCTTGGGCAAGCACTTGACCGCTGCGGACTTCCCGACAGCGTCGAAGACAAGGGATGGGAGGCGACGGTGGCCGCGCTCGACACTGCGCTTGTGCTGCGCGAGCTGCGACATCGCCAGCCCGCCGTCGGCCCCGGCTTTAGCCGGCCGGCGTCGAGCTGAGCCACATGTCGTCCTAATCCTTGAAGGGTTCTTCGATGCTTTCCCTCGTCCTGCCAAAGGGCTCGCTCGAGCGCGCCACCCTCGACCTTTTCGAAGCGGCTGACCTCTCGGTTAGCCGCGGCTCTGAACGCGATTATCACGCGTCAATCGACGACCCGCGCATCGGCAACGTGCGTTTCCTTCGCCCGCAAGAAATTCCGACCTACGTCGAGGAGGGCTTGTTCGACCTCGGCATCACCGGCCGCGACTGGATCACCGAGACCAACGCCGACGTCGTCTCACTTGGCGAGCTCGAATACTCAAAAGCCACCAGCAATCCGGTGCGGATCGTGCTCGCCGTCGTCAACGACAACCCGGCCAACAAAGGCGCCGAACTGCCGAATGGCGTGCGGGTCTCCACCGAGTTCCCTGAACTCACCAGGCGCTACTTCGACCAGATCGGCGTCAAGGCGACGATCGTTCCGAGCTACGGCGCCACCGAGGCGAAGGTGCCCGACATCGTCGACGCGATCGTCGACCTGACCGAGACCGGCACCAGCTTGAAGAAGCACGGTCTCAAAATCATCGACACCCTGCTGACGTCGCGCACCGAGCTCATCACGAACGCGACAGCGCACGCGGACGACGAAAAGCGCGCCGCAATGGAAGACATCCTGCTGCTGCTGCGCGGCGCGATCCAGGCCCGCGGCAAGGTGCTTATCAAGCTCAACGTGGCTGACGCGCAGCTGCGCGACGTGCTCGAGGTGCTGCCGTCGATGGGATCTCCGACCGTCACCGCGCTCGCCTCCGGAACGATGCACGCGGTCGAGTCGGTGGTCGCGAAGAAGGGCGTCAACACCCTCATCCCCACGCTGAAAGCCGCCGGCGCGAGAGACATTCTCGAGATCGACATCTCAAAGATCGTCGAGTAAGCGTCCGGCAGTTAAGCGTGCCTCGCAGCGGGTCGAGATCATGGTGTGGACTTTCTCGACATCATCGGCGCCGTCGTCGGTGCGGTCGTGCGTTTGTTTGGCTGGTTGCTGCTTCCGTGGCCTTTCGGGCCTGACCTCGCGTCCCAACCGACGTCGTCGAGTCGGACGTGGCGCAACGTGCAGGCGCTTGCGTCCTGGGTGCGCGTGCTGTTTTGGCTTGCGTTGGCGGGTTTCGTTTGCTGGGCGTTGTGGCAACTGCCGAACTGACTAACTGGCGCCGCCGGCCGCGATGAATTCCCCTTCGGGGTCATGGGCGATGCTTGGGTCGCCGATCACGACGAGGTCGGCACGCGCGGCAGTGTCGTCGGCGATGAAGTGGGCCCACTCGCCCACGATCCATTGCTGCCAGAACTCGCGCGATTCCTCGCCATCGCGCGCGATGCCGCGAGCAAGCCGGACGTCGGACGGTGTTTCGACCCACACGGTCATCGCGAGCGCGTCGGCGAACAACCGTTGGGCCGCCCCGACGCCCTCGATGATGACCGCGTCGGCGACCGGCACGTCGTGCCACTCTGCGAATCCCTTCGCCACCCAGTCGTAGCGCTGGTAGCGGCCTG
>JAICYF010000249.1 GCA_025934355.1 Acidothermaceae bacterium | reverse complement strand
GTCTCCTCGCCAGGCTCCTCAGGGTCATCGAACAGTCGGACGAAGCCGAGCGCTTGGGCCTTGTCGAGCGCGTAGGCCGAAGCGTCAGGGCTCGCGTCCCGCTCCAAGATGTGGAAGTCAAAGCCGTCGAAGTCGAACCGAAGCTCTGCGGTTCCGTCAGGGCTTTGGTAGCTGGCGAAGCCGGTGTCGGGAATCATGGCCGCTGTATCCTTCCTAGTCTCATGGCCGCCGAGAACATACACAATCAGCTACCCATCAAGCTGCTGCATGACCGCGTGCTGGTGAAGACCGAAGGTCCGGGTGGCGAGCGCCGGTCAACCGGTGGCATCGTCATTCCCGCCACCGCGACGGTCGGGCGGCGGCTGGTCTGGTCGGACGCCGTCGGCGTCGGCCAAAACGTGCGCACGGTCGAGGTTGGCGACCGGGTCCTTTACGACCCGGAGGATCGGGCAGAGGTCGAGATCCACGGCGCCTTGTACGCGCTGCTGCGCGAACGCGACATCCACGCCGTGGCGGCGGCCCGATTGGAGCAAAGCTCAACCGGCCTTTACCTGTAGTCGCCCCGACGGACGTCCGCGGAGGTCACTCGGCGGGCGGCACCAGTACCAGCGACTGCGCGACCTGGTCGGCCACGGCGGTGCTGACGGCCGACGTCCCGCCGAACACCCAGCCGGTGAGCACGCTGCTCGCGATGCTGGCCAGGTAGCTCTGCGCGGTCGCCGGCAGCGAGCCAACGGCTGGCACGAGGACCATGGGACCGCCGGCGAGCGCCGCCACCGGACCTCCCGACAGCGCGTCGGGGAACGACGTGCCGCTTGCCGTGCCGACCGCGGACGGCGAGGCGAAGAACTGCTGGGCCACCATCGCCGAGGTCGCGTACCGGTCTGCTCCCACAAGCGGTTGGGCGACCGGGTCGGACGCCGACGCCGGCCCACCGACCGCGTATCTGATGTCACCGGGATGAGCGGCGAGGTACACCGTGGTCGGTGCGGCGGCCTGCTTTCCGAGGGTGAGCAGCACCGCGCCGTGGGTGATGGCGGCGGCCGGTCCGGCCGACAGCGCATCGGGGAAGTTCGTGCCGTCAGCCTCAAAAATCACCGACGGGTCGCCGAGCAAATGCGCGATCGCGACCGCGGTGTCGAACCGGCTTGCGCCGGAGGCGCGCGTCACCTGGTACCCCATGCCGCGAAGCTGCGTGTCGACCGTCGGCGACAGTGCCGCCGGACCGCCGAGAACGTAAACGGTCGACCCAACCGGCAGCACCCGTTCGAGCTCCGCCTTCAGCGGGTCGGTCAGGCCGGACGACGGCGTGAGCAGCAGTGGCCCGTGCAGTTGCGCCGCCAGCGGCACTCCCGCGAGCGCGTCTGGGAACGCGTCCGATCTCGCGAGCACGGCGGTCTGGGCCGATCCGGCCGCCGCGAACGCGATCTGCGAAGCGGCGATCGATGTGGCGATTCGTTCGGCCCCGGCCACCCTGGTCAACAGCGCCTGGCCGGGCACGCCGCCGCCCGGTGCGAGCACGCGGACCGCCGGGCTGATTGCCAGCGAAGCGGGGGTGCCGGTGGGCCCGTTGCGTGATCGGGCGCTGAACACGGTCGCTTGGGCAAATGACGGTGTCTGAGCGGCCGGCGCGCCGCCGGTGGTGTCGCCGTAGGTGACCGTGACTGTTTTCCCAGCCGGAACGGTGACGCCACTGACCACGATGGTGTTCCCGACGACCGAGACAACGCCGGCGGACGACGTGGTGTAGCCCGGATTGCTCGATGTGGTCGTCGGCAGTGTCCAGGTGCCAGGCACCGTGATGTCGAGTTCTCCCCCGACCATGCCCGAGCTCGTCGAACCAGTCGCGACACCCGGCGTGTACGCGAAGGTCAGTGTCGCCGACGTTGACGTGGCCACGAGCGCGGGTGTGACGGTCATCGCGCCGCTACCGGGCGATGCCACAGAAGGACATAGGTCGGCGGCCAGCGTCCCTACGTTCGGGCGGCCAAGACCGGAGGTCAGGTCGTACCCGATGCGCACCGGGTACCGACCGCCACTGCTATGGGTGAAATCGTTGTTCGGGCCGGTCTTGACGTCGACAAGCGGCGATCCTTCCGCCCCGTTGAGCGCGTAGAGCGCGGGGTTCATGAACCCGACGGGTCCGGTCGGGCAGGCGGCGTCGACCAAGGCCACGATCGCAGCCCACGTTGGGGTGGCGGTCTTGGTTCCGCCTACGTGCTGCCATGCGCCGCCGAAATAGGCCAGCGATCCGTGGTTGAGGTCCGCCGACACGCTGACGTCCGGCGTCTCGCGGCACAACTGCCCGGCCGTCGCGCCGCACGGCGCACCCGTGCTGTCGGGGATGTTCGCGACACCGCGCTGGTATGACGGCATCGGCCAGAGCGCGGAGACGCCCCCGCCGGACGCCCCCGTCGTGTTGTTCCAGGTGGAGTCAGCCGCGTCGACGGACGTGACGGACGTGCCGCCGACCGCCGTTACCTCCGGCTGGCTCGCCGGCTCCCACACCGAGACGCTGGTGTCGCTGGAGCCCGGAGGCGCCCAGCAGCCCTCAGACCCAGAGTCGCCCGTCGCGGCCAGCACGGTCTGGCCCTGCGCCGCCATCTGCTGGAAGACCGGGCGCTCGAGTGCGGCGAGCTGAGCCGCGCCCGAGGTGGCCTCGCATAACCCCCAGCTGTCGCTGACGACGTGCGCGGCGTCGTCATTGGCGATCTGGCGGAACTGGTCGTACACGCTAGCCGCGTCGTTCGGCGCCTCATAGACGACGACGGTGGCCCCCGGTGCGAGCCCGATGACATTTTCGATGTCGGACGCCGCCTGCCCGGTGCCGGCGCCCCCGCCTGCGCCGCCGTCGACTTGGCGCACCGACACTGACGCGGAGGTGCCGAAGCACGCCTGGTAAGCCGCGACGTCCGACGCCGAGAACGGTTCAAGCTCGAACAATGCGACGGTGCTGCCGTGCCCGGTGGTGGTGTCGTAAAGCGTGTCGATTCCGTAGTGATGCGCGAGTTGCGCGGGGACGTAAGCGCCCGAGTTGGCCGCCGCCGAGGCTGCCGCAGCGCACGCGGTCGGGCCAGTCACGGCTGGAGCCGCGGTCGCGGCGGTCAGCGCCGGCGCGGCGGTCGCGGCGTTTGCGGAAGCTGTGGCGGCCGTCGCAGGCTTGACCTGAGTCAGTTGATCGAGCCCGAGCACGCCCTGCACGTGCGTCGCGATGCTTGCGGGCAGGCTCGGGACGGCGGTGTTCGCGAACGCGGTCCGCCCCGAGCCCAGTTGATAAGAGGCGAAGGAGGTGCGGAACGCGGCGCCCACCGTGGCGACGGTGCCCGACACGGGGATGGAAAGTCCGTTCTGGGACGCCGGGCCGACCTGCAGGCCGCGCTGCCGAAGCGCGTCGCTCACCTGCGCGATCGCAGTGGTAGCCGCGCCGAATCGCGCGCCGAACTCGCTCGGTGTCAGGTAGCGGTGATAGTCCGGCGAACCAGGTGTCGACACCGCGGTGACAAAGGCGTCGAGCGCGGCTGG
>JAICYF010000152.1 GCA_025934355.1 Acidothermaceae bacterium | reverse complement strand
CGATGACAGAGCCGATTTGGAGCCGCTTCGACCGCCCCACTCCCGCGTGGTTCACGGCGGCGAAGCTCGGAATCTTCGTGCACTGGGGCGCGTACTCCGTGCCGGCGTGGGCAGAGCCGACCGGAGAGCTAGGCGCGCTCGACGACGAGACCTGGTTTCTGCACAACCCATATGCCGAGTGGTACTACAACACGATCCGCGTTGAGGGCAGCCCGGCGCAGGAGCATCATCGCCGGGTTTACAACGGGCGGCCCTACGACGACTTCCTCGATGAGTGGCGCGCGGAGTCGTTTGACCCGCGCGGGCTCGTCGAGTTGTTCGCTCGCGCGGGCGCGCGGTACGTCGTGCCCACCACCAAGCACCACGACGGCATCACGTTGTGGGAGGCGCCCGGAACCTCGACCCGCAACACGGTGCATCGGGGCCCAAAGCGCGACCTGGTGGCCGACTTCGCGTCGGCGACCCGGGCTGCCGGCCTGCGGTTCGGCGCGTACTACTCGGGCGGCCTCGATTGGCATGTGACCGACCTGCCGGCCCTCGACACGCACCACGGTGTGCACACCGTTCGTCCTTACGACGAGGCATACGCGACGTACGCGTACCTGCACGTGCAGGACTTGATCGACCGCTACCGGCCGGACATCTTGTGGAACGACATCGAATGGCCCGACCGCGGAAAGCACGACGGCAGCTACGGGCTGGCCCGGCTCTTTTCCCATTTCTATGAGCAGAATCCGGAGGGCGTGGTCAACGACCGCTGGGGTGACACTCATTGGGATTTTCGCTGCAGCGAGTACCAGGCGTATCGCGAAAGCGAAGGCGGCGGCATGTGGGAAAACACTCGTGGGCTCGGCCTGTCTTTTGGTTACAACCAAAACGAGGATGCGTCGGTGACGCTTGACGCGCGCGCCACGTTGAAGCATCTACTGGACGTCGTGTCGCGTGGTGGCAACCTGTTGCTCAACGTCGGCCCGCGGGCAGACGGCACGTTGTCGCACCTGCAACGCAGCACCCTCGAAGGAATGGCCGAATGGATGGCGCGTAGCGGCAGCGCCGTACACGACACAATGGTTGTCGGAAAGGATGTCGCGGGACCTTCGGACGATCCATGGCTGCGGTGGACCCGTGACGGCCACGGCCTTAACGCGGTGATCGACGCCGACGGTGAGGTCGTGCTCCCGCTCAATGCCGACGCCGTCGACCTCGCGAGCGCGCGGACGTCGTCCGGTGCCTCGATTGAGGCGGCGCCCGCCGACGGCGGCGCGCGCGTCGTGGTACCGGCGGGTGAGCTGCTGCCGCACGTCGTCCGTTTCGGCTTTCGGTAGCGGTCATGCAACTTCTCGACATGGGGCGGCGTCAGAACAATCGTGCGTAGCGCTCGGTGGTTCGCAGCGTCGGCGTGCTCGGTTTCGCTGTGCTCGGCGGCAGTGTGCTCGGTGGCAGTGTGCTGCCTGCTGCTCGCAACCGCTGGCTGCACTGGCCCGCGCGCCGAAGGCGCGAGCGCGCAGGCGGCGGCCGCGTCGGCGCCTGCGGCCGTCGCCGCGCCCGTGTCGTCGTCCGCCGGCACTTCGGCCCCGGTCGCGCCGTCGACGGCGGGCCAGCGGACTTCGCCGTCAGAGCTGCCGACGCCGTTGAGGATCGTCGAGATCGGCGACTCGCTCGGCGAAGACCTTGGGTTCGGTCTGCATGACGTGCTGCGCGAGGTCGACGGCGTCGAGCTGACGCAGGCCGCCAAGGGCAACAGCGGTCTCGTGCAGCCGCAGTACTACGACTGGCCGACGCATTTGTCGCAGTTGCTGAGCGAGGATCACCCCGACGTCGTCGTGGTGTTCCTTGGCGCGAACGACGTCCAAGACTTTTACGACGGCGGCGTTTACCGGCAGTTCGCGACGGCGGGCTGGTCGCAGGCGTACGCCCAGCGGGTCGCGACCGTCATGCAAGAGGCGACCGACGCCGGTGCGAAGGTGTTATGGGTTGGTATGCCGATCATGAAAAGCGCCACTTTCTCGTCGTCCATGACGAAGCTCAACGCCATCTATCAAGAGCAGGCGGCGCTCCATCCAGGGGTGAGCTACTTTCCGTCTTGGGACCTTTTCACCGACGCTGCCGGCAATTACGCCAGGGTGGCGCAGGTCGACGGAGAATCGGTGGCGCTACGAACGGCCGACGGCGTGCACATCACATTCGGAACCGGCGGCGCGGGTGCCGACGTGTTGGCGTCCGCGGTCGTCGATGCGCTGCCCGGGCTGCTGGCGAGTTAGGTGTTCGCGTCGCTCACTACGGCACCGCCCCACCGTAGGCGTCGACGTTGTCACCCATCGATTTTCGACGGCGCCTCGACCGTTGGTGCCCGTAGCCTGTCCGGGTGCACTCAGCGGACGTCAGGTTGTGCTTCATCGGCGACTCATTCATCGCGGGAGTCGGCGACGACGAGGCGCGCGGCTGGGTCGGCCGCGTCGTCCGCGATGCGCGCGCGATGGGTGCGAACATCACCGCATACAACCTCGGCGTTCGCCGTGAGACCACGGTGCAAGTGGCGGCGCGGTTGCCTCTCGAGGCACCGCCGCGGCTCGCCGACGGCGATGTCGCCGGCGTCGTTTTCTCAACCGGAGTCAACGACACAACGTCGGACGACGACGGGACGCGCACGTCACTTGAGCAGTCGTTGGCCGCGCTACGTGCGTCGTTGGAGTATTGCGCCACTCGCCGCTGGCCGGTGCTGGTGATAGGCCCGCCACCGATTGATGACCAGTCGCAGAACCTTCGAACTCAGCAGCTTTCAGTCGCGATGGAAGGTGTGTGCGTTGAGAGCGGCCATCGTTTCGTGAGTATCTTCGGTGAGCTCTCCGAAGACGCGGTGTGGCGGGCGGCGGTGGCGGCCGGCGACGGCGCGCATCCGGGCGCGGTCGGCTACCAGAGGTTAGCCGAGCTGATTTGGCCGACGTTCCTGCGCTGGGTCAGGGATCTGGGGGAGCTTGTACCGGACGGGAGTAGTGGTCGATCGCCGGGCCGAATGGCCGCAGATCACGCACGCTAGTGAGCGGTCGCGCTACTGCTCCTGCAGGTGGCACGGGCACACTGAGTGTCCTAGGGAACTTCGGCTCGGAGTGGGAGGCGACGTGTCAGGGTCGAACACCGCGCCGGAGACCACTCTGCTGTATCTGATGAAGCAGGTGGAGTCGGCGGTCCGGGCGCATCTGGACGAGTTGCTTCGACCGAGCGGCGTGACTGCGCTGCAGTACACGGCGCTCACCGTTCTCGAGCGTCATCCGGACTTCACGTCGGCACAACTCGCCCGACACTCGTTTGTCACCGCGCAGACGATGGCCGACATGGTGACGTCGTTGGAGGGCCGCGGCCTGGTCGAACGGCATCGCGATCCGGCAGACCGGCGGCGCCTCGTCCTGTCGCTCACAAAAGACGGTCAGGCGCTGCTGCGTCAATCGCGGAGGGAGGTGGCAAAGCTGGAGGCCAGGATGCTCGGGGGTGTCTCGGCATCAGCTGCTCGGTCATTGCGGCAGGTCATGGTCACCTGCCGCGAAAATCTGAGCGAACATCCGCGGCGCTGAACTCATGCCCGGATCATCAGGAATCCTGTACAGTAACGTCACCCGCTGACGCGGCACGCAAACGACGTCGAAGGAGTCGCCAGTGGATCGGGCTGACATGGTGGGGACGACGTCGTTGGCCGGCAAGGTGGCCATCGTCACGGGCGCGGGTCGTGGATTGGGCCTGGCGTACGCGCGGGCGCTGGCTGGCGCGGGCGCGGCCGTCGTTGTCAACGACGTCGATGACGAAACGGCTGGCGCGGCTGTCGATGCGATCAAGGCCGATGGCGGCCAGGCGGTGGCACACGTGGGTGCGGTCGGCGCGTCAGAGGTGGCCGACGCGCTTGTCAGCCGAGCCGACGACGAGTTCGGCCGGCTGGACATCTTGGTCACCAACGCGGGCATCCTGCGTGACACCGTGCTGTGGAAGATGAGCGACGACGATTTCGACGCGGTCATCCGGGTGCATCTGCGCGGCACCTTCACCTGCGTTCGAGCCGCCGCGACTCGGATGCGCGAGCAGGGCGAGGGCGGTCGGATCATCTGCGTCGGATCGCCCACCGGCCAAGTCGGAAACTTCGGGCAGACCAATTACGCCGCCGCGAAAGCCGGCATCGTCGGGATGGTGCGCACCTGGGCGTTGGAGTTGGGGCGCGCGAACATCACGGTCAACGCGATCATCCCGGTCGCGGCGACCGGAATGACCGAGACGGTGCCGTTCCTCAAGCCTTTCGTCGACGCATTGCAGGCGGGCGAACCGCTGCCCGCGTACGCGCGCCGCGAACTGAGTTTCGGATCACCAGACGAGGTCGCCGGGTTGGTTGTGTTCCTCAGTTCGGCGGCGGCCGGCGAAGTCTCGGGCCAAGCGATCGGCCTGGGCGGCGACCGGTTGGCGCTGTGGTCGCATCCGTCCGAAATCGCTCTCGCCTTCGCAGACGGCGGCTGGACCGCCGACTCCATCGCGGCCGCCTGGCAGGAGCAGTTCGCCCCGCATCTGCAGCGCGTTGGGCAACAATTTCCTGAGCCCTACTGAGAACAGGTGTGAGGTTGGGTATCGACCTTGCTCGTGTCGACGCGATCGACACGCACGTGCACATCGAGTCTGACGGGCACGGCCATTTCTCGTTGGACGACGAGTTGCTCGACGCGTCGGCCGCCTACTTCAGGGCCGGACAAAATCGCGCGCCGACGCTCCATGAGGTTGCCGAGTACTACCGCGAGCGCAACCTCGCGGCAGTCGTGTTCACGGTCGACGCCCATACAGCGACCGGTCATCCGGCGTTGTCGAACGAACAGATTCTGGCTGACGCGGCACAGCACGCTGACGTGCTGATTCCATTCGTCTCCGTCGACCCGCACGACGGCGCTTCAGCAGCCGCCCGGTTGCGAGACTTGGCGGCCGATGGCGCGAGAGGGCTCAAGCTTCATCCGTCGCTACAGGACTTCTCACCGAACGACCAGGCGCACTATCCACTGTACGAAGCAGCGTCCGAGCTCGGGCTGCCCGTTGTCTTTCACACCGGCCAGACCGGAATCGGCGCGGGGCTGCCGGGCGGTCGCGGCATCAAGCTGCGCTACTCCGACCCGATGCTCATCGACGACGTCGCAGCTGACCACCCGCAGCTGACGATAGTGCTCGCGCACCCGTCGGTGCCGTGGCAGGACGCCGCAATCTCGATCGCCACGCACAAAGTGAACGTCTACATCGACTTGTCGGGATGGTCGCCAAAATACTTTCCTCCGCAACTCGTGCGGGCGGCCAATGGCCTCCTAAAGCGAAAGGTGCTCTTCGGTTCCGATTTTCCGGTGCTCACGCCGGATCGCTGGATGGCCGACTTCGCAGGTCTCGACATCAAGGCCGAGGTGCGTCCGCTCATCCTCAAGGAGAATGCGGTCTCCATGCTTCGTCTTGGTGAAGAAGGCTGACCGATGGCCGATTTCGGTGTCGGAAGTTGGCCGTGGCGCAGGGCGCGCATCGATCCGCAGCGCGTCGCGATGGTGCAAGGCGACCGGTCGCGCACGTATCGAGAGCTGGCGGATCGGATCGACGCCCTCGCGAGCGGGCTGGCTGCCGACGGTGTTAAGCGGGGAGACCGGGTCGCCTACCTTGGCGTCAATGACATCCTCGAGTTCGAGGTGTTGTTCGCCACCTGGCGATTGGGCGCGATCTTCGTTCCACTGAATTACCGGCTCGCCGCACCCGAGTTGGCTTTCCTGCTCGAGGACTGCGCGGCGGTGGCCTTGTTCTTCGACGTCGAGATGGCCGCGACCGCCAACGAGCTCCGTGACAACGCGACGCAAGTGGGGGCTTGGCATTCCGTCGCCGAGGGTGCCATCGACCAGCTAATCGACAGGGGCAAAGGTTTCGCACTACCCGAAGTTGAGGTTGCTCTCGCCGACGACGCGGTGATCCTCTACACCAGCGGCACCACGGGTCGGCCCAAGGGCGCAGTCCTGACTCACGCGAATCTGACTTTCAACACGATGAATCAGTTGGCGCACGCCGACGTGCTGGGCACCGACACCGCCCTGTGCATGGCGCCGCTGTTCCACGCCACTGGGCTTGGGCAAGTGAGCTTGCCAACGCTGTTCAAAGGCGGCCGCGTTGTGGTCGCGCCGCGGTTCGATCCTGGCGCGGTGCTTGCCGCCGTCCGTGATTATCGGATCGCGTCGTTTTCGGCGGTGCCGACGATGCTGCAGATGTTGTGCGACCACCCTGACTTCGAGGGCGCCGACCTTTCGTCGTTGCGGTACATCATCTACGGCGGCTCGAGCGTCGCCGAACGGGTCGCCGTGGCCTGGCAACGTCGGGGCGTCGTTTTGCTTCAGGGCTACGGGATGACCGAGGCTTCGCCTGGCGTGACACTCGCGGTCGCCGACGGCGCGGTTGAGCGGCCGGTGTCTATTGGCATGCCGCATTTCTTCACCGACATCGCGCTCGCATCGCTGCCAGGGGCGGAGGCCTCCGACTACGGCGAGTTATTAGCTCGCGGGCTGAACGTCTTCCGTGGCTATTGGAATCGCCCGGCAGAGACGGCCCGCGCGTTGGCCGGCGGGTGGTTCCACTCTGGCGACGTCGTCCGGATCGACAGCGACGGATGGGCGTACGTTGTCGATCGCATCAAAGACCTCATCATCTCCGGGGGCGAGAACATCTACCCGGCAGAGGTTGAGGCGCAGCTCAACGCGCTACCTGGAATCATCGAGAGCGCGTTGATCGCGGCTGCCGATCAACGATGGGGCGAGGTGGGCCTCGCTTACGTCGTCCAATCGACCGACGCTGACTGGACAGCGGAGGGCATTCGCGCCGCGCTCGCCGGCAAACTCGCTGCCTTCAAAATTCCCAAGTACGTGCGGTTTGTCGAGCAACTGCCGAAGACCGCGACCGGAAAAATCCGCAAGGAACACCTGCGGTCGGCTCACACCAATGAAGGAGAAACAACATGAGCACGGTGGTTGACACGCTTGAGGATCTCAAGCCGTTGGTGGGCACGAGCCTCGGCGTCAGCACCTGGGTGGAGATAGGCCAGGAGCGAATCAACACGTTCG
>JAICYF010000047.1 GCA_025934355.1 Acidothermaceae bacterium | reverse complement strand
GGCCGTCCTGTCGGCGACTGCCATTTCCCGTATCGAAGCGCATCTCGCGGCCCGGGCGTGACGGGGCCGCCCGGCGCGGAAGACCGACTACTGATCAGAGACGGCGCGCGTGTAACTCGCGAGGTGCGCCTCGGCGCTGCCCTGCCAGGTGAACTCGAGCGAGCGCGCGTGCGCGGCCGCGCCTAGCGTCTCCCTACGCGCCGGGTCGGCCAGCAGGTTCTTCAGCGCACCGCTGATCGAGGCTGCGTCGGGCTCGGTGTAGGCCACCGCGTCGCCCCCCACCTCGGGCAGCGACAGCCGGTGAGTGGTCAACACGGCCGCGCCGCAGGCCATCGCCTCGAGCACCGGCAAGCCGAAACCCTCGCCGTGGCTGGGATAAGCGACCACCAGCGCGCCGCCAAGGAACGCCGGCAAATCGGCGATGCGCAGGTAACCCGGCCGCACGACGCGCAGATTCACCGGAACCTCGGCCACCGCCGACTCGATCTCGTCGTCCCAACCGGCGCCACCTGCGATGACGAGCGCGGGCGGGTTGGGCGAGTCGGCCACCGCGCTCACCCACCCGCGGATCAAGCTCGGCACGTTGCGCCGCGGCTCAAACGCGCCGAGGAAGGCGATGTACTCCTGGCCGCGCAACCCAAGGCGCGCCGAGATCCGGGCGGCCTCCGCCTCCGTCGGCGGGTGGAAAACCTCGTGGTCGACGCCGTGATACGCGACGTCAATGCTGGTGGGGTCGGCGTCGACAAGCCGCACCAGCTCGTCGCGGGTGGCCTTCGACGGCACGATGCAGCGCGTCGACCGCTTCGCCGCCGACCGGATCGCCGCCCGATAAAAGGCGCCGCGGGTCGGCGGGTAAAGGTCGGGCTCGCTGAAGAACGTGGCGTCGTGAATCGTCGTGACCACGGGACGACCCGGCCGCAGCGGAACCGAGTAGTTGGGGGCGTGAATCACTTTCGCGGCGACATGCTCGGCGATCAGCGGCAGACCGGTCTGCTCCCACGCGATGCGGGCGGTGCGATTGGTGAGCGAGGCCGGGCCGGCCACGACCTGGCCGCTCGGCATCAGCCGGCTGTAGCGCTCGGCGTCGACCCGTTGACACACCACCGCGACGTCGGCGTCGAGCGCGGCGAGCGCGGAAAGCAGGCCGTCGACGTAACGACCGAGGCCGCCGCGGTCAGCGGGGACCGCCGTGGCGTCGAGAAGCACGCGCGGCGCCACGATGTCGCTCACCTCAGCCGTCGTCAGACCCGTCTACCAAGTGACCAAACTTACACTCGCAGCTTACGCCGCGGAGGGGTCGCCGCGGCCAGCACCGCGCGGTTACGAGACGGTCACTGGCTTGCACGCCAGCTTGGTGCTCGCCGCGCCGTTACCCACGTTGATCGCGTACGCGCACACCGTGTGGCTGCCGGCGGTCAAGCCGCCAAGTGTGACGTCGAAACCGTGCGCCGCTCCGTAGCCGGGGAATGCCGTCGCGATGTCAGGCCTGGTCACGTTCGCCGGACCGGACTGCGCGCCCTTGCCGTCGACGTACAGGTCGACGCGCACCGGGTCGACGACGTCGGGGTCGATCGCCCAGCCCTTCACCTCGGCCTGGCCCGCGCCGGGCGAGGTCACCGAGTCGAACGAGCCGAACGCCGAACCCGTGGGCATCGTCACCGTCCGGCAGCCAAGCAGCGTGTTGCCGCCGGGGCCGACGTTGATGGCGAACACGCAGACCTGATGCGTGCCGCCCGTGACGTTGAGCGTCGTGTCAAAGCCGTGCGCGGCGCCGTAGCCGGGGAACGCGGTGGCGATGTCGCCGCGGCCGGCACTGGCCGGACCGGACGACGCGCCCTTGCCGTCGACGTAGACGTCAACCCGCACCGGGTCTGCGACGTCCGGGTCGATCGCCCAACCGCGAAGCTGCAGCTTGCCGGGACCAGCGGCGGCCGCGACGTCGATCGAGCCGTACGGGCTGCCGGTGGGCAACGTCACCGTGCGGCAGCCGAGCAACGTGTTGCCGCCAGGACCTACGTTGATGCCGAACGCGCAGATTTGATGCGTGCCGCCGCCGATGGTCAGCGTGGTGTCGAAGCCGTGCGCCGCGCCGTAGCCGGGATAGATGCGCGCGATGTCGCCGCGGCCGGCGCTCGCAGGTCCGGACGACGCGCCGTGGCCGTCAACGTAAACGTCGACGCGGGCCGGGTCGGCGGTGTCGGGATCGATGGTCCAGCCGCGGATGTGTGCCTTGCCCGGGCCGTTCGGCGCCGCGACGTCGAACGAGCCGAACGGGCTGCCCGACAGCACGTTCACCGTCTTGCATCCGAGCAACGTGTTACCGCCGACGCCGACGTTGATGGCGTAGGCGCACACGTTGTTTAGGCCCGCAGGCAAAGCGAACTGGCCGTCAAAACCATGGTTGGCGCCGTAGACCACGTACAGCGATCCGATGTCGGCGCGGCCGGTGTTGGCCTGCAGCGACGTGACGCCTTTGTTGTTCGAGTAGATGTCGATGCGGATCGGGTCGGTGCTGTTCGCGTCGATGGCCCAGCCGCGGACTTCCGCGCCGCCGGGAACCGCGGCGACGGAGTCGTATGAGCCGAAGGGATTTGGCCCGTAGGTGTAGGTGCGCAGCGCCGCCCAGATGCCGGGATCTTCGCCACCGAGCGACCAGAAGCTGACGCCCGCGATGTTGTACTTCGCGACCAACGGCAGCCGCGCCTGCAGTGATTGCGCGTCGTTGTACCAAACCGTGTGCTGCGAACCGTCGGCCGCGGTGTAGGTGAAGTACGGCGAACCGTCGGCGGCCGACCACTGCCGTGTCGCGTGATACTGCGCCATCAACTGCTGCACCTGGGTAAAGGTCACCGCGGGCGCTGGCGTGGTGGTGTTGCTGTAGTCGTAGCCATACAGCGGCACGCCCATTTCAATCTTGGACGACGGGATGACGGACGTCGCGTACTGAAGCACGCTGTTGACCCACTGGACGCTGGCGACCGCGCCCCCGGGGTAAGCGGTGTTGCCGGTGTGCTGGTCGTAGGTCATGATGCGCACCCGGTCGACGACAGCGCCGATGGCCGGGTAGTTGTAGGCCTGGCTGGCCGCGGATGTGCCCTCTTGCGTCTTCGCCAGGACAGCGACCGACAGCATCTTGCCCCGCGCGTGCAACTGGGCCGCGAGCTGCGTGAGCAGCGCGACGTAGCCGAGCCGAATGGACGGCGCGATCGTGAGGTTCGACGCGAACGCGATGTTCTCGTAGTCGAGGTCGAGGCCGTCGAGGTTGTATTGCGAGATAAGGCCCATCAACGCGGCGACGTGCTGCGCGCGCGCGTTGGGATCGGCCATGATCGCGTTGGTCGTGGCGGCGGGCATCGCGTCGGTGACGGTGGGCACCACCTTCACGCCGCGCGCGTGCAACGTGTTGACGATGCTGGTCAGGCCGGCGGCGGTGGCCCCGGTCTTGATGGCGACCGTCGCGGTGCCGGTGGTCTGAAACCAAAACGGCGAGGCCTCGTTGAAGAGGTCGGAGTTGTTGACGACGGTCTGCGTGGCGTCAGACGCGGTCCACCAAGGCAGCCATGCGTTGACCACCTTCGCTGCCGGCGCTGCTGGCGCCGCCTGAGCCGCGGGAGCGCTGCTGACGACACCGGTGACCAATGCGCCCCCGACCGTCGCGAGCGACGCGACAGCGGCGACGAGCCGCCGTTTCGCCTTCGCTGGCGAGAAAGTTGCAGAACGCGACAGACGAAGGTGACGAAGCAAACGCACGAGGGCACTCCCCAGTTTCAGCCACAGCGAGGCGCGGCCAGCCCGAAGCCGCGGCAAGAAGTGTGCGCATCGTAGCGCAGGAGAAGCGATCAAAGTACGGCTTGTGCCGGCCGTGTCGGCCAAAAATCCTTAGTGCGCAAGGATCTCTGCGGGGCTGACCGCAACGACCGGAAGATTTAGCCTGCTGGCGGCCTGGTTTTTACGGTGCCGTCGGAGTGGACGCGTCCTCGTGCGCCGCCGCGTCGACGTCGACGTCCGAGATGTTGTTGGCCGGTCGTCCACGCTTGCGTTGCACCAACGCGACGCCGAAGAGCAGCACGATGGCGACACCGGTGAGTGCGGTTCCGGCCAGCTGTCCTGGCGCCCGGTAGCGCAGTGTCACGCGATGCGTTCCGCTCGGGACGGCGACCGCGACCATCGCGTGGTCGGCGGGCAGCAGTTTCGCCGGTTTGCCGTCGACCTCGACGCTCCAGCCGGTCTCCTGCAGCGCGTCGGCGATGACCAGGTAGCCGGCGCCCGCGGCGTCGACGTCCGCGCTGATGCTTTGACCGCTGTCGGTGACGACGGAGACTTTTGCCGGCTTGCCGCTGGCGGGCGGGCCCGCCGCGCCGAGGACCACTTGGTTCGCCGGCACCGAGTCGGTCTCCAAGGCGACCAGTTGAAGCGTCGGGTCGGTGATCACCGTGCTGCTCGACGCCCATCGGATTCGCGGCTCCGCGTCGAGCCGCTGGTAGACGATCGCGCCGGGCTCGGCGAACGCCAGTTTCAAGCCGTCGTTGGTGGCCAACACGGGCGCGCAGCTCGCGGCGCCGTCAGGACTCGCGGTGAGCACCAGCGGGGCAGCCGCGCCGGTGGCGTAAATCTGCACCGTCACCGGCTGGCCCTTCGGCAGATCCTCCGCGGCGGCGGCGATCGAGATCGGAACGCCCGCCGGCACGCCGGAGCCAAGGAACCGACCGGACGTCACCGTAGTGCCGCCAGCGCTCAACCTGACGTTGATGTTCATCCCTTTGTTGATGTCGGCCGCGTAAAGGGTTTGCGCCAGCTCGATGGTCACGCCGCGGATCGCACCCGGTGACAGCGGACAGCTGGCCGGGCTCGCGGAGGTCGCCGTAGCGGTCGCCGGACCCGGGGTCACCGGTGGAAACGCGCCGACCAAGTCGCTGGGCGCCGCGGCGACGTACTTCACCGACATCCGGTCGAGAATCTCCGACTTGCCAACCCGCGTCGGCGTGACGCTGTCGGAGAACTGCGAGTGCGTCGGGCTCATCATGACGCTGCCGTCGACGGTCATGAGCAGGTCTTTCCACCCCAACTCATGAAAGGTGTGACCGGTCACCGAACGAAGCCCGTAGTACAGCGACGTTGCCGGATACATGACGCCGTCAAGACCCGCGTATCGGTCGCCGTCGAGGTTGTCAAGCAAGAACTGATGGGTCGGCGTCACCGGGTAGAAGTTCGCCTTCGAATCCCCGGGCAAGACGCTGTGGAAGAACGCGCCGCCCTGGACGATCGCGATCACCGGGACGACGGTCAACGCCACAAATGTGGTCGGTCTCCAGCGCAGGTAGCAGATCGCGACGCAGAACAACGTGACGCCGAGGAAGGCGAGCGGCAAGACCATGTGCCTCGCGAGCGCGTGTTTGAATCCGCCGTCGACGGCCGCTTGGTAGGAGTAGTAGGCCACGCCGGCGCCAAGACCGATCGCGCCGCCGATGACAAGAACGCGCCAGAGTGCTTCGCGGCCGCGACCGCGGTCACCCGGCCGCGCGTCGTCCGCGATCGCATGCCGCGTTGACCAGGTGCGCTGCAACGCCGCGAATCCGAGACCGACGAGCACGGCGATGAAAAAGCCCGCCACAGAGCGGATTCGACCGATCGGGTTGCCGCTGAAGACCGGCAGATGGTCGACCAGCTTCAGAACCCCGGTGGTGCCCCAGCCGACGAAAATGACGACCGCGGTTCCGATGGCGAAGTACGCGCGAACACCTGCGCCGTCAGGGTTCTTGCCTCCGACGCTTGGACGACGCAGCCGCGCGGCCGCGCCCACGACCATCAGCACAACGGCGGCCGCGCCGACGTAGGCGATCAGCTCGACCGGGTTAACCGGACCATACACATTGTTGCCGGCCACGCAATCACCGTTGGCGTCAGGCACGAAGAGACTCATCAGGCCAGACAGCGGCAACGGTGAAAGGCCAAGGCCGCTGCGATAGCTGAAGTCGCTCGAAGCGTAGGTCTCGGCGAACGGGAGCAGCTGTATTGCGCTGAACAGGCAGCCGAGGAACAAGCCAAGAGCCGCGATGCCGATTCGGTTCCACGCGGCGCGCCGGTCGCCGCGATGCAGCAGCACGACCCGCACGATCAGATAGGCCGCCGCCGCGTAAAGCGCCCAGCCGGTGACGGCCGGAAATCCGCCGAGCAACATGAAACCGACGACGAGCGCGATCGGAATGGCGTCGGTCAGCCGGGCGCGTTGCGCCAACCGCTCCACGGCCCAAAACAGCAGTGGGATGTAGGCCGCGACCTCAGACTGCGGCCAGTTGGTCCACATGATCATGAAGCCGGAGACGCTGAACGTGAAGCCCGCGAGCAGCGCGGCGGCCGGATACACCCGATGTAGTCGCAGAAAAAGGTACGTGCCGCCGATCGCCAGGATCATCACGAGCAACTTGACGAACGCCGGCGCGAGCCACAACGGCAACACGAAGTAGGGCAGCGCCACCGGATTCAGCAGGCCCAGGTCGGGTTGGCTGCCCAGGGGCGAGCCACCGGCGACGAGGTTCTGCCAGTTCGGCAAGTGACCTGCGAACAGCGACTCGCGGATGTAGTGAATCCCCGACATGCCGGAGTCGATCGTGTCGGTCGTGCAGAGTTGGTGGCCCTGGATGTCGGAGCCGCCATTCGCCAACCACGGGTAGCTGATCGTGAGGCGATTCACCGAAAGCAAGATGTTGCGGCCGATCAGCGAGGGGCCGAGCACGACCGCACCGAAGGCGGCTATCCCCGCACCGACGTAAAGACTCAGCCAACCTTGAGAATTCGCGGCTCGGCGGCGGCTGGCCACGCAGCTACCTCCGTCCTCTGGCAAGCCCCGTCACGATCGCCTGTTCGTCGCGCCCGTGGAACATGCCGGGGCCAAGGCTAGCCAGCAGCCCAGCCGACGACGTCAACGACTAGCCCGGCGTTTCCCCGATTGTTGTACAGGTTGACCTTGCCATCTGCGCCGACGGCGGTCACGACGAGGTTCGGCACGACCGTTCCGGCACCCGCGTTGAGGTTGGAGATACCTGGCCGGGGGCTGCCGGACGCCCACGCCGTGATGTACGTCGGCGCGCTCGGCGCCACCGCCGTGATGTTCAACACCACCGCGCTGACCCCGGTCGCGGGAAGGCCGCCGCGGCCCAGCACCTGCAGCGAGAACGTCTCGTCTTGCGCGAGTGGGGTGGGGTGGCCGCCGTTCGTCGTCCGGGTGTCGAGCAACCGAGTCGGCGTGACGCCGACGTATTGACCGGTGACGCCGTCGGCAGGCACGTACTGGCCCATCACGTCGATGATCGCGTCGGTGCTGCCGAGGTTGTTGTACAGAGAGACGCTGCCGGCCCCTAGCATGGCGAGCGCCGCGTTGGCCCTGGTGTCTTTCGGCAACATGTTGATATTGGACGTCGCCGGCTTCGCCGTGCCGGCCGGCCACATCGTCAAGTACGACTCGGCCGTCGGGTGGGTGACGGTCAGGTTCGTCACGATCGCTTGCGCGTCGGGCGACACGCCATTAGCCGAGCCGATGGCCACCGTGCGGGTGCCATGCGGGCCGATCGCTCCGGCGGGGCCGCCCGTGCCGTCGCGGGTGTCGAGCGCGCGATTTGGCGTTACCGGCATGAAGCCCAAACCGCCTGAAATATCAGGGGTTTCGAAGTATCCGAAGACGTCGACGATTACCGACGCGCTACCCATGTTGTTGTAGATCGAGACCTGCCCGCCGGTGCCGAGCGCGGTGTAGACGAGGTTGGCGACGGTCTGCCCGGGTCGGTCCCAGTTCAGGTTCGACGCGTTCGGACGACCACTGCTCGAGGTCGGCCACACGGTCAAGAACGAGAACGACGTGGTGTCGGTGGCGGTGACGTTGAGGACGACGCCGACGGCGTCAGCAGGCACCCCACCGAGCCCCGCGACTTGCACGGCGCGTGTCTGACCCTGGCGCAACGGACCGCTCCCGTTGGTGCGGGTGTCGAGGATTCGAGCTGGTGTGACCGGGTGCAGGTAACCGGCGTTGGCCGGCAAGGTCGACGTCGCGGCGCCGGCGCTCCACCAAGTGCTCTTCAACCCGAGCGCGGAACGGAACCGGTCGCCGCTGACGGTGAGGCTGCCGGCCGACCCGTCGACGGTGACCGACAACACCCGGCCGCCCCACTCGCCGTTGCCATCGCGGCTGTTGACGACGAAGTCGGTGAGTGTTCCGACAGTTGGAAACGCCGCGCCTATCGCTGCGGCGGAGACCGACGTCGTCCAGTTGTGATCGGGCGACGCGACGTCGTAGGGGTCTTGTTGCGCGGGCTTGTACGGCACGCCGCCGTCGACGGTCCACCCGCCATTGGACGACGAGTACTCCGCCGAGATGACGTTTCCGCCGTACGCGCGAATCTGCCCGGCGGTCGCGACGACGGCCGCGTTTGACTCCGCGTATTGCAGCGGTGTGCGGACGCCGTTCGCGTCGTACCTCGCCACTCCGGAAAACACCTGGCAAACCGTGTCGTCGCAGATGTCGTACAGCGCGCCGCTGCCCAACCGGGCGTCTGCGTAACTGCGCGCGGCGACGGCCTGCGCTTGCAAAGCGGCCGCCGGCCAATAATTCGGCGATTCGTGGGGCACAACGCCGTCGAGATATTGCTCGATCGGCAAGGTGTCGATGTCGCGCAGCACGGTGCCCTCGAAGGCGGCGTCAAGGGTGCCCTGGTACTCCTGCTGCGTGTTGTCGGGATAGACCAGCCGCAGCGTGCCGCTGTCGGACGTGAACCGCACCGGGCCTGGTGTGGTCAGCGGCGCGGCGGTCGGGTAAGGCTGCCACGCGTTTTGCCAAAATCCTTGCAGCGCAAGAGTTCCGGGTGCGGCGACCTGTACCCGCCATTTGCTCACCGCGGCGCCGTTCACGGTGGCTGGAAGCGTGACGACTTGGCCGCCGTGGCCGTTGTCGATGAGTGATTGGTTGCCCAAGCCGGCCGCGATCGTCAGATCGGTGCCGGTGGCGCCGCCGAGCTTGACCCGCACCGCGGAGTTCGCGATTGTCGCGGTCTGCGTGCCGGGGTAGTAGAAGTCGAGGATCTGCGCCGCCGTCTGCCCTTGCGACGCCATCCCGAAGGCGCCCCACTGCGACATGCCGCGACCGTGCCCAAAGCCGTGGCCGTTGAATGAGTACACACCGCTGGCTGGCGCCGGGTAGCTCTCTGCCGCGACGGCGGCCCGCTGCGACAGCGCGCCGGTCGTCATCGTCGCGAGCGCTATGGCGGCGACGGCGACTAGCGCCCAGACGCGGGCTCGTGCGCCGCTGGGCAACGCGTTATCCCCCATGGAGCTGGTCTCCGTTCGGCCGCTCGATCACGTGAGGGTCACGTCAGGACACTCAGGGTCAAGAGCGTCACTCTAATAACGGAATGGCAACGAGGCGGGCACCAACACGCTTACCTCGAGCGTTCGTCATCCCGGACCAACTCGAGCAGCGCGTCGTGCTCATCGGCGCAGGCTGGACATCCGAGCAGGTGCGGCCACATACCAGGCATCGCCTGACCGGCGTCGACACCGGCGGCCTCGAGGTCGACGTAGGAGTCAAGGAGCTCAAAGCACTCTTCACAGCTGAGCTCTTGCTCGCCTGGTCCAAGGATTCGCCGAAGCGCGCGAGGCGTGTCAGTCATGGAGACGCTCCGCGATGCCGGGCAAAAATCCGACCGCGGCGAGTTCTTGCCGAAGCTTCGCCCGCGCGTCGTGCAATGTCTTGTAAACCGCACCCCGGCTCGTGCTCAATCGTTCCGCAAGCACGTCGACCGGCACCTGGTTCACCGCCAGTGCGATCAGCACGGTGCGTTGGTGCCGGGTGAGCACCGTGTCGATGGCAGAGCGCAAGGCGGTGGCCAACTCGCGATGCTCGGCGAGTTCGGCTGGCCCGGCGTTGTCGCTCACGAACGGCCAATCGGCCGGCTCGATAGGGATCTCGCGATGCTGCCACGCCGCCCGGCGTACGGCGACGGCCGCGTGCATGATGGCGAACTTGTACGCCCACGTGGTGAACCGGCTACGCCCCTCGTAGGACTCGACTCGCTTGAGCACGGCCATCGTCGCGTCGTCCGCGGCATGCTCGGCCAGGTCGTCCAACTCCGCACCGTCACATGCGGGCAGCAAGTGGCGACGGCGCCGAACCTGGAAACGCGCCGCTCGGAGAAGCAATGCGTGCAAATCACGAATCGCCGCGTCGCGTCTGGCGCCCGGATCTCGCAACGCCTCGAGCCAACTAAGGGACTCATCGTCAAGCAGCCCAGCTGGAGCGCGTTCGATCGACACGATGTCGAGTGCCGCCGGCTCGATCATCGGTCACCTCGCTCGCTCGGTTCGTCCAACGGAGCAAGTATCCGCGCCGCAAGCCTCGGCGGACAGCCCCGATCGACAAGATCGAGCAGAGCATGCAGGTCGAAGGTCGTGTCGGCCGCCAGCCGCTCGCCAAGATCCGGTGGGAAGCCGGCGGCCGCCAAGCGCGCGAATCGCCAGGTCACGACCCTCGCGAACTCCGTTGTCTTGCCCACGAAGGGATTAGTGTCGACCGCCGACAAAATCTGACCCCGGTTGGTAAGAAATCCCGGCGCGGCGACACCAAGTACCTCATGACAATTCTCGTTCGCAACGCTCGGCTCGAGTCAGAGCGCGTCGAGTCAGAGCGCGTGGTAGCGAAGCGTGCTCGGTGGCTACTCAGCGTGGCATGCGCCATCAGCGCTGGCGTGCATCTGGCCTTGGTCCCCGAGCACCTTCACGAATCGCTGATCCTCGCCGCTGGGTTCGCTGTGACCGCGGTCGCGCTCTTCGCGACTGCGGTGTGGAACGCCCGGGGACCGGCGAGCGCTGAGAGCGCCGCCCTCACCAGCGGCCTGCTCGTCGTCCTGATCGCTTTGTTCGCCGCAAGCAGATCGATCGGGTTACCCGGCGTGGCCGAGGCCGAACCGCTCGACGTGGTCGGCGGCCTCACCCAAGTGGTGCAAGTGATCGGGCTCGCCGCGGCACTAACCCTTATGAGAAGGAGCACAAGATGACGCGTCATAGGTTCCTGCCGCTCTCGCTGCTGTCGGCGGTGGCGACGGCGAGTTTCGTCGCCGTGTTGCTCGCGCCTGGGGAGGGGCTTGCGGCCGGCGACCATGACAGTCACGGCAGTCACTCCGGCGCGCTCCGCACGTCACAACAGGCCGCGTTCCACGATCAGATGCGGCAGTTGTGGGAGGAACACGTCACGTGGACACGGCTTGCGATCGTTAGCTTTGCGGGCGACCTTCCGGACTTGTCGGCGACTGAGCAACGACTGCTGCAAAACCAAACCGACATCGGCAACGCGGTCGCGCCGTTCTACGGCAAGCAAGCCGGCCAGCAACTCACGAGCCTGTTGAAGAGCCACATCCTCGTTGCCGTCGACATCTTGGTCGACGCAAAAACGGGGAACGCGACGAAGCTCACCCAAGACAAGGCCACCTGGTACGCGAACGCTAATCAAATCGCCGACTTCCTCTCGTCGGCGAATCCCCGCAACTGGCCGGACTCCTTGCTTCGAACGCAAATGCGCGAGCACCTGGACGAGACGCTGAAGGAAGCTGTCGATCGCTTGAACGGCAACTTCACCGCCGATATCGCCGACTATCAGGCAATCGAAGAGCACATCCTGCACATGGCAGACATTCTCAGCAGCGGCATCATCAAGCAGTTCCCGCAGCGATTCAACAAGTGAGAGATGCGGCGGACGGCGTTAGCGACGCCGGGCTAACGTCGTCCGCCTGCCCGCTCGCGGAGCACTCGGCTAATGCGGCCCCAAGCTCGGACGACGACCTCGCGGACGCCGCCTTCGCGCAGATAGGTGCGCGCGAGCTCGACGTTTTGGGCCATCGAGGGCCGGTATTGCTCGACAAACGCCGAACCCTTGCCGACGTCCAGTAGCAAACCGTCGATGCTGAGGTCGGGGGCCCGACGCGGCGTGCGGCAGAAGTCGAGCAGCGGCTTGAGCACATTCGGCCAGGTGAAGCTCGGAGCAACCTCCGCCACCTTCTTGCGGCAGTGCTCGCGGAAGTCGGCGTCGTCGAGCAACCGGAACAGTGCGGCTTCGAGCGCCTCGACGTCCTCGGGCGGAACCGCGACACCGAGACCCTCTTTGGAGACAAGGTCGCCGAAGGAGTCGCCGTCGGTGGTGACGATCGGCAGGCCCGCCCACAGGTAGTCGAGAATCCGGGTGCGGAACGAGTACGCGGTCTCGACGTGGTCGAGGTGGCAGCTCACCCCGATGTCGGCTTCCAGCAGGTAGTTCTGCCGATCCTCGTAGGAAACCCAATCCTCGTTGAAGAAAACGTGCTTACCGGTGAGCCCCAGCTGATCGGAGAGGTCGCGCGCCCGCACGGACATCCGCATCTCGGGAACGTCGGGGTTGGGGTGCTTCAAACCCAAGAAGAACAGGCGGACGTCGGGCCGCCGCCGGCGCAACTTGTCGACGGCGCGGATCAGTGTCAACGGGTCAAACCAGTTGTAGATGCCGCCGCCCCACAAGATGACGGAGTCGTCGGCGCCGATGCCTTTGACCACGCCCTTGATCACCTTGCGGTTATGGACAGGCGGCACGTCGTTGACGCCGAAGGGCACGACGCCGATGAGCCGCTCCAGAGTTTCGTCAGAGTCGTAGGTGGCCGGGTTGACCCGGCCGAGACCGGCGAGCTGACCCATCCAAAGGTCGCGCTGTTTCGGCGAAGCGCACAAGAAGAAGTCGCCGCGCTTGAGCTGCACGTTGAGCGCGTTGACGCACGCGGCCAGCGTTTGATTGCGCGCCGCCTCGCTCTTGTCCCGCTCCTGCTCCAGCACCTCAAGATGGAACGGGTCGTAAATGTCTGCTACCAAGACCTTCTCGCTGCGCCGCAGCCACGGGTGGATCGAGAGCAAGAGGCCTTGGAAGATGACGACGTCGGCCCACTTTTCCAGTTGCCGCAGGTCGCGCCCCGAGACCGACTTGGCCTCGAAGCCCTTCGGCTCGACGGCGCAGCGACCCATGGTCGCCAGCACGACATCGTGTTCGACCGACAACGCTTTGGCGATCTCCCACGCCCTGATGGCGGGGCCGGCCATCTTGACGCCGAGTGGATCGCCGGTCACCACCACGACGCGCCGCCGCTGGCTGAACGCGGCCTCGATGTCGAACGCCTCAACGAGCGCCCGATATGCGGCCAGGTAGGCGGGGTCGCCAAACGCGGGCTCCATCGCCTGCCGGAACAACGGCATCAACTCGGAGTCGGACCGCTTGCGGTCGTTCTGCAGCTTGGCTCGATCTTGTTGTAGCGAAGGGAGCTGCTCGACGAAATAGTCGATCGCGTAAGGACCAGTGAGCGAGAGCTTGGAGACCTCCTGCTTCTCCTGTTCGTCGCCGCCGGCCGAGCGCTGAAGGTCGAGTACGGTGGCGTCGTCGCCGCCCCTGGCCAGCGACCGCCGCACCGAAAGTGCCATCGCCGCAGGGAAAACCTTCGCCAGCGTCTCGTCGCTGTAGTTCTTGTACATGCTCATCAGAGCGTTGCGCTCAAGCAGGTAGGTCTCGCGGTATTGCCCGAACTTCTCGATCGTCGCGTGGTGCCGGTGGTAGGCGATCGACGACGGGACGTAGCGCACCCGGTGGCCCAGCAGGTTCAGCCGCCAGCCGAAGTCGACGTCCTCATAGAACATGAAGAACCGCTCGTCGAAGCCGCCGACCTCTGTGAACACATCGGCGCGCAGGAACATCGCGGCCCCGGTGGCGAACAAGACGTCCTTGGGCTGGTTGTAGTCGGGCGAGTCGGGCCGTTCGACCTCGCGCTTGTAGCCCATGCCGTACCACGTGAGCGAACCGTCGACGTAGTCGACCTTGTCGCCGTCCCAGTCGAGCACCTTGCTCGCGACGCACGCGATCGAACGATCGCGTTCGAGCACCTCGATGGCGGCTTTCACCCAATCGCGGTGCGGCCGAGCGTCGTTGTTGATGAACGCGACGAACTCGCCGCTCGCGTTGGCAACCCCAAGGTTGCAACCGGCGGTAAAACCTCCGTTACTGGGCGACTCGACTACCTTTGCGCTCGGCACAGCGTCGCGAATGCGCTGCGCGCTGTCGTCGCCGGACGCGTTTTCAACCACGATCAGTTCGAGGTTGTCGGCAGGCCAGTCAACGTCGTCGAAGGCGCGCAGGCAGGTGATCGTGTCGTCAGCGCCCTTGTAATTCACGAGGACTACGGACACCAGGCCCGAACGGCGCGCGGGCGACTTTTCCTTGGCAGGACCAGACAGACTCATGAACCGCTCTCCAGAGATTGAACCGCTCGGTCGGCCGTGGCAGAACCGCTCGTCAGGTTCCGCCACGCCCCACCGAGACTGACCAGCCCGCCGGATTCGCGGGGCGTTCCGTGGTCGACGTCGAAGCGGTAGCAATGCCGCCGAAAGTCGTAGACGTGCACGGTCGAAAAATCGACGATCGAAGCGCTGATGTCGAAGGTGCCGGGCAACAGCATCAGTCGCGGAATGTGAAACTCGACTGTGCCGCTGCCTTCTATGCAGTCGGGAACGTAGTCGGCGTCGCGGGTGTTCGAGGCCCACACGTACACGCCTTCGAGCGTCTCGATGGCCAAGCCAAAGACCGGCTTGTCGATGCGTTGTCGCGTCTCGTAGGTGAGCCGGATCGTCGCTTCGTCGCCCGTGCGCAGCTTCGTCGTCGGCGCGCCAGCCGCGTCAACGAACGCGACTGACGTGAGCGCTCCCTCGCCGCTACCCCATCGCGATCCGCCGTCGGCGTCGCCGCGTTGCACGTGGCCTTCGTCGATGTAACGGTCGATCAGCTCATCAGGTCGGCCGACCTCGACGAGCCGACCGGCGTCGAGCCAGGCGACCCGGTCGCACAAGGTGCGCATGGTGCCCATCGCGTGGCTGACCACGACGACGGTCTTGCCCGCCCGGCGGAACTCGGCGAACTTCTCCATGCATTTCTCTTGGAAGGCCGCGTCACCAACAGCCAGCACCTCATCGACCAGCAGGACGTCGGGGTCGACGTTGATGGCGACCGAGAAGCCCAGCCGCACGTACATGCCCGACGAATAGTTCTTCACCGGCTGGTCGATGAACTGCTCGACGCCCGCGAAGTCGACGATCTCGTCGAATCGGGCCTCGAGTTCGCGCTTCGACAACCCGAGGATCGAGCCGTTCAGGTAGATGTTCTCGCGGCCAGACAGCTCGGGGTGAAAGCCGGAGCCCAACTCCAGCAGCGCGGAGAACTTCCCGCGGGTGGCGATCGTGCCCTTGTCGGGCCGCAGGATCTTCGCGATGCAGTTCAGCATCGTCGACTTGCCTGAGCCGTTGACGCCCATCAGCCCGAACATCGAGCCCTCGGGCACCTCGAAAGAGACGTCCTTGAGCGCCCAGAACTCCTCGTACTTTGCCCGGCCGCCACGCATGAGAGCAGCCTTGATCGACTGATTTCGCTGGTGGTAAAGGCGAAACCGTTTCGAGACGCCATCGACAACGATGACCGAATCGCTCATGGCGTCATCACGCTCACAGCTCCTCCGCCATCCGACCCTCGAACCGGGCGAACAGCCAGTACCCGATCACGACGCTCACGATGCCCGCACCAATGCAGTAAAGGGCGTCGCCCAGGGCCGGCCAGCGATTGTCGTACATCAGGCTGCGGAAAACCTCGACGAACCGCTCCATCGGGTTGAGCCGGTACATGAACTCGACCGGTATGTTCCAGCCCTTGTCGTGCAGCTTCACCGCTTCCTTATGCACGTACGAGATCGGGTACACGATCGGCGTCGCGTAGAACCAGATCTGCATCACGATGCCGACGAGGTGCTGGGTGTCGCGGAAGTAGACGTTCGCCACCGACAGGGCGAGGCCGAGGCCCAGCGCGAACAGCGTGAGAAAGGCCATGAAGACCACGACGAGCGGCAACCACGGCAACGGCATGCCACCGAATGCGAGCAGGACCGCCGTGAGCACGCCCATCTCGGTGAGGAAGGTCACGTCCCACGAAAGGACGGTGGCGGCCACCAGCACCTGTCGCGGGAAGTACACCTTCTTGATGAGGTTGGCGTTGCCGACCAGGGAGCTCATGCCGCCGGTCATCGCGTTGCTCATGAAGTTCCACGGCAGCAGCGCGCAGACCAGCCACAGCGCGAACAGGTGCAGACCGCTGGGATTGCCCGGGGGGATAGTGACCCGAAGAACCTGGCCGAACACCGCCGTGTAGATCAACATCATCGCCAGCGGGTTGATCAGGGACCACACCTGCCCGAGCGCGGTGCGCTTGTACTTCCCCCGGACTTCGCGCAGCGTCAGGTTGGCCAGCAGCTCGCGCGAGTCGCCGAGCTGGGTGAGGGCGCTCACGTGGAACTAACGCCCTTGTGGTGAGCGGGGTGGTGAGCGGGGTGGTGAGCGGGGTGGTGACCGGGAAGCATGACTCCAGAGCTTACCGGCGGTCAGGAGCGGGCGGCCCGAAGCGCGGCCGCGGCCATCCGCAACGGCAGTGCCCGCCGCTTCGGCGGCGTGATGATGACCGGGGGCGGCGGTGGCAGCGACTTGATGTGCTCCAACTCGCCCCGCGTGTCAACGAGCTCCTTGCGCAACGACTCGACGTCGCGGCTCAGCTCGACAATCTGGTCGCGCTGAGCCTGCTCGCGCTCGTGCAACCGCCGGACGGCGTCGTCCGCGTCGTCGGCGACCGCCTGGACGACGAACTGGTAGGTCGTCGCCTCCGGGTCTTCGAGCACCGACTCCACGAGGTCGGCCGGGTAGTCCTCCGGCTTGATGGCCAGCTCGGTGCCCCACACGTCGGCCGTGGTGCGCCGGACCTCGACCAGCGTCAGGCCGGCTTTGTAGAGCATCTCCCGGAGGCTCTCGCGGGTAAAGAAGCGCAGGTGCGTCTCGTCGAGCAGGCCGAGCGAGCGGTACTCCCAACGGCCCTTCAGCAAGGCGAGCCGCACCGCCGCGTGGGCGATGTTCGGGATCGACACGACAACGCTGCCGCCGCGAGCCAACAACGGGCGCGCCTTGCGAAGCACCACCAGCGGATCGCGTAGGTGCTCGAGCACGTCGCCGAAGATGACGACGTCGAAGGACTCGCGGCCGAATTCCTCGACGAGGTCTAGTTCCTCGAGGTCGCCGACGACGACCCGTTCCAGCGCCGGGCGGGCCTGCTCGGCGGCGTCCGCGTCGTACTCGACGCCAGAGACCTGGCAGCCCCGGTCGACCAACTCGCGGGCGAGATATCCGGTGGCACAACCGACGTCGAGCACCCGCTTGTTCGCACCGACGAGCGCGAGGATCTGCGCGTGACTGGTGTTGGCGTTGTTCGTATCGATCTCGGTGTGGTACTTCGACATCCGGGAGGCCTCACCCTCAGTACCCTCAGTGCGCCACTGTGTCGACGGTAGGCACCGCATCGACGACGCGCAGAGCATACCGGGAACCCATAGGATTTCCCGCGCGCGCCTCGGCCGAGAACCGCGCGGAAAGGGTGGCGAGTGAGCTCCGCGACGCCGTCCGTGTCTGTCATCGTGCCCAACTGGAACGGACTCGACTTCCTCGACCGCTGCCTGCTCTCGTTGCGCGACCAAACTCACCCACCGAGTGAAATCATCGTCGTCGACAACGGGTCGACCGACGGCTCGAGAGAATTCGTGGAGCACGCGCACCCCGACGTCGTCGTCCTCGCGCAAGAGCGCAACCTCGGTTTTGCGGGAGGCGTCAACGTCGGAATCAAGGCGGCGACCGGCGACCTCGTCGCCCTCCTGAACAACGACGCGGAAGCCGACCCCGACTGGCTGCGGCAGTTGGTGCAACGCATGGCCGATGCCGGACCCGAAGTCGGCATCGTTACCAGCAAGATCGTGGTCGCGGAGGCGGGAACGCTCGATTCCACCGGCGACTTCGTCGACATCTACGGGCGGGCCGTGCCGCGGGGCAGGGGCGAGCCTGACGACGGGCAGTACGACCTGGCGATCGACGTCTTCTCCGGGTCGGGGGGAGCGTCGCTGTACCGGCGCGCGATGCTCGACCGCGTCGGATTGTTCGACGAGGACTTCTTCGCCTATTACGAAGATGTCGACCTGGGTTTCCGGGCGCGGCTGGCCGGCTATCGCGCGGTGTTCGAACCGACGGCGATCGTGCGGCACCACATGGGCGGGACGTCACGCAAGCTGCCGGGCTTCAGCCGCTACCACATCCTCAAGAACGTCTGGTATCTCTACCTCAAGAACATGCCTGGCTGGGTTTTCTGGTCGCAGCTGCCGCGGTTTTTGCGTGGTCAAGAGCAGTGGGCGCGCGCGTGCATTCGACGCGGCGAATCACCGGTCCTGAGGCAGGCATACGCGACGATGCTGCGCCACGTCCCGACGATGCTGCGCAAGCGACGCGCCATCCAGCGCTCCAGAGCGGTCTCCCCCGGATCAATCCGCCGCGCGCTGTACCGGCCGGCCCGACCCCAGCGGCAATAGCATGGCCGCCGTGACGCCGGACCCTGTCGACCAGCTGGTCTACCTGTCCAACCGCCCGGAGATCCTCGCCGAGACGTTGGGCTACGCACGGCGTTTCATGCCGTGGCTGGCCGAGATCGTCGTCATGGGTCCGCGCGACGCCAACGACCGGCTGCGCAAGCTCGACGCCGACCTGCCGCAGCTCGTGCTCGTCGACGAGGAGGAGCTGCTCGCGTCGTCCGAGAAAAACCGGCTACCGAAAGGGCACTCGGCCCGCAACGCGACGCTGCGGCGAATCCTCTACGAGCGCGGCCCGATCGCCGACGTGTTCATCCAGTCCGACGACGACTACCGGCCGCTGCGGCCGATCACGCGGTCAGTTTTCACCGAGGGCGGCCGGCTGATCTCCTATGCCTGCCACGACCTTTCGCTATGGCGCCGCGACGAGAGCGAGTACGACCGCGTGCAGCACGCCTCCTACCTGGCGCTGTCGTTCCTCGACGCCGGGCATTTGAATTTTGCGTCACACATGCCGCAGGCCATCGACCGCGCGCTGTTCGGCGAGTCGTTCGCGGCCGCGTCGAAACTCGATCCTGACGGGGGTTTCTGCGAGTGGAGCCTGCCGCTGAACCACGGCCGGCTGATCGCTCCCGAACGATTCGCACCGCCGCGCACCTACCGGACGATGTGCTGGCCGCGATACCCGCACGAATGGCCGTACTGGCGGCGTCCGGAGCGCATCGCCTTCGAGAACTTCCACCCCGAGCTCTACGCACCGCGCGGGCTCTTCGCCGGACTGTCCACGGCTCTCGACACCGAGTCGCCGGAACGGCAGGCGTTCGACAAGCTCGTGCGGTGGTACCGCTTCGACCTCGAGATGGGCCGC
>JAICYF010000221.1 GCA_025934355.1 Acidothermaceae bacterium | reverse complement strand
CGTCGCGGCGGCGTTGGCCGCGCCGCACGCCGTCGAGCCGAGTCGCCGCGGAGCAGGCGAAAACCCGGCCGGCCTGCAGCACCGCGCTCGGCTCGTCGACGCTGCCGCCCGCCGCGGTCACCGGCCAGTCGGGACACCACACCGCCAGCGTGCGAACCGCCCTGTTTCTCGTCACCGCTAAACCTCTTGTTCACGCGGCACTTTCGCGAGCTGGCGACACCACACCGCCAACACCGGGCAGCCACACGCTGGTCGTGCGCGGACGAGCCGCCGCTCCCCTGCCGATGGCCTGCACCTGCACCTCGCGGGTCTGCAGATATCCGTGCCCGGCGCCGAGCCCGTGCCATTGCTGAGCGGTGACGGAAAGGTTGACCATCGCGCCCTCCCAGTCGCCCACCACGAGAAGCACCGCGGATCGCTCACGGGCCCGGGCGGTCAGCCGGCGCATGTCGCCAACGCCGACCCGCGCCGGCGGGTGGACGACGACGAGGTCAATCGCCTCCAAGAGACTGGCCGTGACGGTTGCCCACTGCTCCCCCGGCTCGGCCACCCGCACGAATCGGTCGAGCGCCACCCCCGCCTCGGCCGCCGCAGCACTGCCGAGCAATGGCGAGCCGACCTCCGCACACCACCCAGGTCGCTTCGACACCGCCGCCAGCAAAGCCAAAATCAAGGACGACGAGCCACGCGCCGTGATCGTCCACCCTCTGCGCAGGCCGCCCTCGGGGAACAGCCCGGCCAGCGCGGCTGGGACCGGCAGCAGCGTGCTGCTGCCGGCGTCGTCCGGGGAGTTGGGAGTGGTGACAGTGGTGAGAGTGGTGAGAGTGGTGAGAGTGGTGAGAGTGGTGAGAGTGGTGACGCCGACCTGTTCAAGCAGGTCTGAAGAGAGGGCGGCGGCTTGCAGCATCCCCTGAGTATCGAACATATGTTCGAACGCTGCAACCGGTTCGCTTCACCTCTTCATCGCTCGTCGTTTTCGTCGCGGGATAGCGCTCGAACCGCGTTCAGTGAACGCGTTTTTCCACAGGGCAAGTCGCCAATCTCGCGTTACACATACCGATGGGCCCCGAAGGGTGTGCCGCATGATCACTTCGTCGCCGTGCCTCGCCAACCCCCCGCCCCCACGGAACCGCTCGCTGCTATGAACGGTGGGCGAGCCCCAACCGTGCCGCCACATCTGCCAGGCGCTTGTCCTTGGTCCACAGAGCTGAACCCGGCGTGATCCTCGTCGCGGCCAGCAGCTGTGCGTCGACGTAGCCGATTCCGGCACCCTGCAATGACTCGGCAGCGATAAGCGACAGCACCTCGCGGTCAGTGGCCACTAGCGACTGGGGCAGCCTTCGCAGCAAGTGGATCACGTCCGTCTCGTTGCGCAAGCCGCCGAGCGCCAATTCGCCCACAACCCACGGGTGGGAAAGCACATTCGTCCGGCCGAGCTGCTCGATCAAAGCCGAGTTGGCGGTCCGAAGATGGTCGACCCAAACTGACGTGTCGACAAGAATCATGCGGTCTTCGCTCGCCGCCGCGGCGCCGAACGCACGGCTGGCTCGCTGCCGCCGAGTCGGGCCAACCGCCGCGCGCTTTCGCGCTCGATCAGCGCGACCAGCGCCTCGCGAACAAGCGCAGACTTCTCAGCTGTCCCGGTGAGGCGCTGGGCCTCCTCAAGCAAGGCGTCGTCCAACGCCAACGTCGTGCGCATACACCCTCCTTATGCATCAGACTTCATCATATGATGCTCATTCTCGTGCCTTCATATCCAGGAACACACCCTCCGGCAGACTCCGGCTTGCCGCGGGACCTAGGCTGCCGTCCGTGACCGCCGACCAGGACCAGCCGGTCCTGCATCCGAACGTCGTCCGCGTGCGACAGGCATTGCGCGACGCCGGCGCCACCGGCGAAGTACGCGTGCTCGACGACTCCGCACGCACCGCGGCCGAGGCGGCGGCCGCGCTCGGGGTCGACGTCGGCCAGATCACCAACAGCTTGGTCTTCGTGGCGGACGGCGATCCGCTGCTCGTCTTGACCAGCGGCCGGCACCGGGTCGACACCACCAAGGTCGCGGCGCTGGTCGGCGTCGCGAAGGTCGGCCGGGCCGACGCCGACTTCGTCCGCCAGCACGCGGGCGTCGCAATCGGAGGGGTCGCGCCGGTCGGTCACCCCGCGCCGCTGCGCACCCTGGTCGACACCGCACTGGCTGACTACGACGTCGTGTGGGCGGCAGCAGGTCACCCGCACGCGGTGTTCCCGACGTCCTTCGACGAACTGATCCGCGTCACCGGCGGCACACCGGCCGACGTGGGCGCCGACCCGGCCTGAACCCGTGCAGAATGAACACCATGGCCGACGACGCGAGCACCCACGATCAGCAGGACGACACCGATGACGAGCTTCGGCGTCGGTTCCGAGAGGCGCTAGCCCACAAGCAAAGCGGCGGTCCACACGGCTCGGGCGGTCACCCAGGCGCGAAGAACCCCTCGCCGAGCAGCAACGACAAGCGGCAGCGCACCTTCCGACGCAAGTCGGGTTGACGCAGACCGTCCGCTAAATCGACCTTCGGTCGACCGTCTGCTAAATCGACCTTCGGTCGACCGCGATCGCCGACCCCACCTCGCCCTTGGCGACGCCCTTCATCTCAGTGGCGACGACCACCACTTCGCGGTAGTCGTCGAAGTGTCGCCGCTCGCTCGTCGCGACACCGACAGAGACTGAAACAAGCGGGAATTTGCGCAAGACGCCCTGCCGATCGACGACCTCCAGGCAACCGCGCGCCACGTCGTCCGGGTCGTGTAACGACATGACGTGCTCGTCGAAGTAATCGACGGCGAGCTCGCTTAACCGCTCCACGTCGTCCGGTGCGCACACCAAGACGAAGTCGTCGCCGCCGACGTGCCCGACGAACGTCGACGAGGGGGCGCCGATCACCGCGCGCCGCAACGCCGTGGCGAGCAGCAAGATGACCTGGTCGCCGCGCAAAAAACCGTGCACGTCGTTGAAAGCCTTGAAGTTGTCGAGGTCGAGATAGGCGACCGCGAAGGGCTCGCCGCTCGCGACCCGGCTCGCGATCTCCTCCTCGATGCGCACGTTGCCGGGCAGGCTGGTGAGCGGGGAGACGGCGCGCGCCTCAGCGTTTCTGCGCAGCGTCGAGCGAACTCGCGCCACCAGCTCCAAGGTGTCGAACGGCTTGATGATGTAGTCGTCGGCGCCTGCGGTCAGGCCGAGCACGCGGTCGGCCGTGATCGACTTCGCGGTGAGCATGATGATGGGCATCGTCGAGGTGCGGCTGTCGGCACGCAGCCGCCGGGTGACCTCGATGCCGTCGAGGCCCGGCATCATCACATCGAGCAGCACGAGATCGGGAACTTCGGTGGCGACCATCGCCAACGCCATCGCGCCATCGGCGGCGGTCACCACCCGATAGCCCTCGAGCCGCAGGTTCATCTCGACGAAACGGCGGATGTCGGCGTCATCGTCGACGACCAGGATGGTGCCGCGCTGCGTTGCCTCTGCCGAGCCCCCCACGGGCGTCCTTTCAGTCGTGCGCGCAACCTGAGGTCGGGATCGCCGCCTCAGCCAGCGCGCGAAGTGCAGCCACCGCTTTCGCCGGGTCGTGCGCGCCGTACACCGCCGAACCGGCGACGAAAACGTCGGCGCCGGCGCGCGCACACTCCTCGATGGTCTCAGCTGCCACGCCGCCATCGACCTGAATCCACAACTGCATCTCGTTGTCGCGCAAGAAACGCCTGGCCTGCACCACTTTGGGCATCATGTCGGCCATGAATTCCTGCCCGCCGAAGCCCGGTTCGACCGTCATCACGAGCAGCATGTCGAACTCACGCAGCACATCTTGGTAGTCGTCGAATGACGTGGCCGGCTTCAATCCAAGCCCCACTCGCGCGCCGGCAGCCCGAATCGCCCGGGCGGTCTGGACGACGTCATGCGCCGCCTCGGCGTGAAAGGTGACGTTCGCGGCGCCTGCTTCGGCGTAGCCGACGGCCCACCGGTCAGGGTCGTCAATCATCAGGTGACAGTCGAGCGGCAGACTCGTCGACTTGCGCAACGCCTCGACCACCGGCCGGCCGATGGTCAGGTTCGGCACGAAATGGTTGTCCATGACGTCGACATGCAACCAGTCGGCGGTCTCGGCCACCGCGGCTGCCGCGTCGGCGAGTCGGGCGAAGTCCGCGGACAACACGCTGGGAGCCATCTGCACCGACATGGCCACGAAGTCTAGGCACCACCGGGTTGATCACGTAAACGTGATCAGCACGCCCGAGGACACCCCTGTGGAGCTGTCCTCGGACCCGTACATGCCCCGAACGTGATCAACCGGAACGGGGGCGCTTGCGCAGCAGG
>JAICYF010000100.1 GCA_025934355.1 Acidothermaceae bacterium | reverse complement strand
GGAGTTGCTCGACAGCCAGTTCCGCGGCATGAAGAACGCCATGCAGCAAATGCAGTCGGGCTCGCCTGACGCGGCGTCGTCGATGCAGGCGGTCAAAGACATGCTGGCCGACCTCAACGAGATGCTCGCGGCCGACGCGCGCGGCGAGCACACGCAGGAGCAGTTCGAGGAATTCATGGCCAAGCATGGTCAGTTTTTCCCCGAAAATCCGGCAAATCTCGAAGAACTGGTCGACTCGCTCGCCCGACGTGCCGCCGCAATGCAACGCATGCTGGCGTCGATGACACCTGAGCAACGAGACGAGTTGGCCGCGTTGATGGCCCAGGCGATGGAAGACATGGGCCTTGCGTCAGAGATGTCCAGGCTGAACGACGCGCTGCGGCAACGCCGTCCGGATTTGGATTGGAACAGCCGAGCGCGGATGCGCGGCGACCAACCGCTCGGCATGTCGGACGCGACGTCCGCGCTTGAAGAACTGGCCGACCTTGAGGAGTTGGAGTCGACTCTCGCGCAGGACTACGCGGGCGCAACGCTCGACGACGTCGACGAGGAAGAGGTGCGACGAGCGCTCGGTCGTCAAGCGGTCGACGACCTTCGCCAGCTGCGCGACATCGAGCGCGAGCTTGAGCGGCAAGGCTACCTACGACGCGAGAACGGCAAGCTTGAGCTGACGCCGAAAGCAGTTCGCCGGCTCGGGGCGACCGCGCTGCGCCGCGTTTTCGCATCACTATCGTCGGCGACCCGCGGAGACCACGACGTCGCCGACGCTGGCGCCGCAGGCGAGCTGACCGGCGCGTCACGGCAATGGCAGTTCGGAGACGAGCAGCCACTCGACGTCGTGCGCACCGTGCAGAACGCGATCCTGCGCACCGGGCCGTCGCGCGGCGGCGTGCGGCTGCACGTCGATGACTTCGAGGTCGTCGAGACCGAGCGGCGCACCTCGGCCGCAGTGTGCCTGCTGGTCGACCTTTCATGGTCGATGACGTTGCGCGGAACGTGGGGCGTCGCGAAGTCGACCGCACTCGCGCTGCACTCATTGGTGACGACGCGGTTTCCTCAAGACGCGCTTCAAGTCATCGGATTCTCCAACTACGCAAGGGTTTTGCAGCCCACCGAGCTCGCCGGCCTCGACGCAGAGATGGTGCAGGGCACCAACCTCCAGCACGCGCTGCTCATTGCGGGGCGCTTCCTCGACCGGCATCCCGAACATGAACCGGTTGTGCTGATCGTCACCGACGGCGAACCCACCGCGCACCTGATGTCGAACGGCGACTACGCCTTCGACTGGCCGCCCTCGCGTGAGACCCTCACGCTTACGCTGGCGGAGACCGACAAGATGACCCGGCGGGGCGCCACGCTCAACGTGTTCATGTTGGCCGACGACCAGGGGCTCGTCGACTTCGTCGAACTGCTCGCCAAGCGCAACGGCGGGCGGGTTTTTGCGCCGTCCAGCGACAAACTCGGTGACTACGTGGTGAGCGACTACCTGCGGGCGCGCAACGGTCGTCGCGCCTCTTAGCCAGGCGGCCGGGTTCGCGAAGGTAGTGTCCACGGCGTGAGCAGACTGCGGTCGCGACTGTTCGGCGACCTGCCGCCGGAGGTCGCGGTGCTGTCCGCCGTCGCGTTCAGCGTGGCCGTCGGGTTCGGCATCGTGGCGCCGGCGATCCCGGTCTTCGCCCGCGACTTCGGCGTCGGCCGGGCCGCCGTCGGCCTGGTGCTGTCGGCGTTCGCGTTGATGCGGCTGGCGTCGGCCCTCGGTGTCGGACGAGTGATTGACGCAATCGGCGAACGCGTCGTTCTCGCCACCGGCATTGCCATCGTCGCGGTGAGCTCGGCGCTCGCCGGACTCTCGCACAGCTATCTGCAATTGCTCGTGCTGCGCGGCGCCGGCGGTGTCGGTTCGGCGATGTTCTCCGTCTCGGCGATGGGGCTGCTCCTGCGCACGGTCGACGCCCGCCACCGGGCGCGCGCGGTCGGCCTGTTCCAGGGCGGCTTCTTACTCGGCGGCATCTCCGGACCGGCGATCGGCGGGCCACTCGCCGCATGGTCGATTCGCGCGCCGTTCTTCGTGTACGCCGGAACGCTGGCGGTGGCCGGCAGCGTCGCGCTGATTGGTTTGCGGCACACACCGCTCGCACCAAAACCGCACAGCTCGGACGACGCGACGGCGCGCACCAACTTGCGCACCGCGTTAGGCGTGCGTTCGTATCGCGCCGCCTTGGTCGCCAACCTGGCCGACTCCTGGGCCGCGATGGGTGTGCGGAACACCTTGGTGCCACTGTTCGTCGTCGAGTCGTTGCACCGCGGCACCGGCTGGGTCGGCGCGGGGTTCGCCCTGGTGGCGCTGACGAACGCGGCCGTGTTGATGCCGGCTGGCCGGATCGCCGACGAGCGCGGCCGCCGACCGGTCATGGTGGCGGGCTGCCTGCTCTCGGGTGCGGCGATGGCGCTGCTCGCGGCGGTTCCGCACCCCGTCGGCTACATCGTGGCGATGCTCGTCTTCGGCGTCGGGTCCGGCATGCTCGACGTCGCCCCCGCGGCCGTCGTCGGTGACGTCGCGGGCAAGCGCGGCGGCACGGTGGTCGCCGCTTTCCAGATGGCGGGGGACGGCGGATCAGTGAGCGGGCCGGTCGTGGCGGGCTGGCTGGCCGACACCTGGTCGTACGGCGTCGCCTTTTGGGCGACGGGCGGCGTGCTGGCATTCGCGGCTGTCATGGCCGGTCGGGCCCGCGACGTCAGACATGCGCCGGAAGTGGCCCTCGTCCAAACCGGCTAGGGTCCGGCTAGGGTCAAGGTATGTCCGGTGGTGACAAGGTCTTGCTCTGGCTGCACATAGCGGCCGTGATGTTCCTGCTTGGTCCGTTGACGATCGCCACCACTACCACGCCGCGATACATCCGCAGTGGCGACGTCGCGGTGCTTCGGCACCTGCATCGCACCACCCGGATATTCGGGCTCGGATCGCTGCTGGTGCTCGTGTTCGGCGCCGCACTCGGCCGCAATCACCTCGACAAGCCTTGGCTCACCGCGTCGATGACGCTCTTCATCGTCGCCCTCATCTTGCTGGTCATCGTCGAGCGCGACCAACGCAAGACCATCGGAAAGCTCGAAGCCAACGAACCGGGCGAGTCGACGGAGGCGCATCGCGGCCGCATCGTCGCGCTGTCGTCCACCGTCGGGGTCATCTGGCTGGTCGTGCTCGCCCTGATGATCTGGCGGCCAGGCAACTAGTCCCCCGGCACTGGGTATGCCGACGCCATGGCTGTGCGGATCGGCACCTGCGGTTGGCAGTACGACGACTGGCGCGACGCGTTTTACCCGCACGACCTGGCGAAGACCAAGTGGCTGCCGTCATACGCGCGGTCCTTCGACACGGTCGAGTGCGACAACGCGTTCTACCGGCTGCCGAAGCGCGAGACATTTGAAAAGTGGGCGACGCTCCTGCCTGACGGTTTCACCATGGCAGTCAAAGCGAGCCGGTTTCTGACCCACATCAAGCGCCTGAAGGACCCCGCCGAGCCGGTGCAGCGACTGCTCGAAGCGTGCACCGGGCTTGGCGACCGGCTCGGTCCGATCCTGGTGCAGTTGCCGCCCACGATGAAGGTCGACATCGAGCGCCTCGACGAGTGCCTTCGCCAATTCCCGAAGACTGTGCGGGTAGCGGTCGAGCCGCGCCATGAGACGTGGTGGATCGACGACGTCCGGCGGGTGCTGGAAGCCCATCAGGCGGCACTCACCTGGTCAGACCGACTCGGCAAGCCGGTGGCCCCCATGTGGCGGACCACCACGTGGGGCTACTTCCGGCTGCACCAGGGTCGCGAGGAATTCCCTCCCGACTATGGGAAGTCGACGCTGCGTCGCTGGTTGCGCCAGGTCGACGAGACCTGGGCGTCGTCCGATGACGTGTTTGTGTACTTCAACAACGACCCGGGCGCCGCGGCGATCCGCAACGCCTTCACGATGCGCGAGATCAGCCGGTCGACGCCGGCGCGCTCACCCGGATGACGTGACCGTCAGGATCGCTGACGCGCATCTCATACATGCCCCACGAACGTTGCGTCGGCGGCTCGTCAATCTGCGCGCCACGATCGCGCCATTCCCGGTGAAGCTCGTCGACCTGTTCCGGCGTGTACACGTCGAAATGCAGCCAGTCGCTTCCAACGGCGCCTCGCCGCGTGAACAGAATCTGCACTTCGTCGCGCTGCACAAGCGCGGTGCCGGGCTCGCGGGGGGCGAGTTTCTCGCCTTCGTCAAGCATCCGCGCTGCCTGATCCGACCAGCACCAACCCTGGTGAAAGCCGAGAGCGCCGGTGTAGTAGGTCAAGGTGGCCGACAGGTTGCTCACCAATAGATTCGGTCTACAGGCAAAGATCGCGGTCAACTGCAAGACTCCTCACGAGAGATCGGTGGTGGTGTCAGCGGAGCGCCTGCTCGAGGTCGGCGATCAGATCGTCGACATGCTCGATGCCGACCGATAGCCGCACCAGATCGGCCGGCACTTCAAGGGAGCTCCCGGCGACGCTCATATGCGTCATCCGCGCCGGGTGCTCGATCAACGACTCCACGCCGCCCAACGACTCGGCAAGCGTGAAGAGCCGCGCGCGATTGCAGACATCGACCGCCCCTTGCTCGCCGCCGGCGACCTGAAACGACAGCATGCCGCCGTAACCGCGCATCTGCTTCGCGGCGATCTCGTGGCCAGGATGCGTCGGCAGACCTGGGTAGCGCACCCTGCTGATTTTGTCATGTGCCTCAAGGAATTCTGCGACGCGTTGGGCGTTTGCGCAGTGTCGATCCATCCGAACCGCAAGGGTCTTCGCGCCGCGCAACACCAGCCACGCGTCAAAAGGACCAGCGATGGCGCCTACCGAGTTTTGATGGAACGCCAGGCCCTCGGCCAAGTCGTCGTCCAAACAAATGACGGCGCCACCGACGACGTCGGAGTGACCCCCGAGGTATTTGGTAGTGGAGTGCACGACGACGTCAGCCCCCAGCGTCAGCGGTTGTTGCAAATAAGGCGAGGCGAAGGTGTTGTCGACGACGAGCCGCGCGCCACGATCGTGCGCGATGCTTGCGAGGGCGGAGATGTCGGCGATGCCAAGCAGCGGGTTGCTCGGCGTCTCACACCACACCAGCTTGGTGTTGTCGCGCATCGCCGCTCGCACGGCGTCGAGATCGGCCAGGTCGACCGCGCTGTGCTCAACGCCCCAGCGGCTGAAGACGCGCGCGATCAGGCGATACGTGCCGCCGTACGCGTCGTTCGGGAACACCAGGTGGTCGCCGGGTGCGCACATCGCGCGGACGACGCAATCCTCGGCGGCCAATCCGCTCGCGAACGCGAAGCCGCGGCGGCCTTGCTCAAGCGCGGCCAGGCATTCCTCCAACGCCGCTCGGGTGGGATTGCCGGAGCGGCTGTATTCCCAGCCGTCGCGGGTTTTGCCAACGGCGTCCTGGTGGAAGGTCGAAACTTGGTAGATCGGGGGGACCACCGCTCCCGTGCCCGGGTCAGACGCTTGCCCGGCGTGGATCGCTGCAGTCTCAAACGCGGACGACGTGTCCGCACGCGTGTGGTCGGCCATAGTGCCGACGCTATCCCTTGAGCGGCTGGGCGTCCCCCGGTACATGGCTCTGAGCCGCTAGTTTGCTGCCAAGCGAAAGGAGCGCCTCACGTGCGATGGCACCGCAAGCCCGTCGAAGTCGTGGCGACGACGCTGCGGCCGACGACGGCTGCGGCGTTGTCGGACGCGAGGGAGCTCATCATTCGGCCGAAGTTCCGTCGCGCGATCGCCGCCGCGGTCTTCTTCGTTGGGGCGGCGTCGGTGACGGCGGCGCTCGGCGGCATTCACAAAACGCACGTCGTCGACGGCAAGGCCGGAGTGCCGTACGACTCGCATCGCGTCGGCAGCTGGATCGCAATTCTTGTCTGCGTGCTGGCCGGCGTGACGATGGTGCGGCTGTTCGCCAACGAGATCGCCCGGCTGGCCCGACTGAGGGGCAGCCCGGGGGCCGCCAACTCGTTACGTGTGGTGATCCAGATCGTCGGTTACCTAGTGGTTTTCGTCGTTCTGCTGGGGCTCCTCGCCGTCCGAGTGCAAAGCGTGCTGTTGTCAGGCGCAATCGGGTCGGTGGTCATCGGCCTGGCCGCGCAGCAGTCGCTGGGCAACGCGTTCGCTGGCATCGTGCTGTTGATCTCCCGGCCGTTTGTGGTCGGTGACTACATCACCTTTCGGTCAGGTGGCATGGGCGGTCAATACGACGGCGAGGTCACCGGAATCACCCTGATGTTCACGACGTTGGAGACTCCGGAAGGCCCGATCAGTTTTCCGAACTCCGCGGTGCTCAGCGCTGCGGCGACGGGGCGTCGGTCACGGCCGCAGCAGAGTTCGCCCGGAGGCGAGTTGCTGCGCTAAGCGCCTTCCGAAGAGCCTTCGGGCCCGACACTGGAGGTAGCCAACCATGGGTCTGTTCAGCCGTCCGTCCACCCTTCCTTCGCCGTCCGAGGCACTGCCTGGGCGATCGACCCGTCCGTTCGCGATCTCGTCGACACACGCCGTTTTGGGCAACCCGGTTGAAGGGCCGTTCCCCGATGGGCTGCAGGTCGCGGTCCTCGGGCTTGGCTGCTTCTGGGGCGCCGAGCGCAAGTTCTGGCAGACGCCGGGCGTGTGGACAACGTCCGCTGGCTACGCGGGCGGCCACACGCCGAACCCGACGTACGAGGAGGTGTGCAGCGGCGCGACCGGGCACGCCGAGGTGGTGCAGGTGGTGTTCGACCCTAAGACCATTAGCTTTACCGAACTGTTGAAGGTCTTCTGGGAGTCGCACGACCCGACGCAGGGCATGCGACAAGGCAACGACCACGGCACCCAGTACCGGTCGACCATCTACGTCTCGGACGACGCCCAGCTCGCGGCCGCGCTTGCGTCGAAGTCGGCGTACGAGGCGTCGCTGCGCGACGCGGGCTACGGGACAGTGACGACGGAGATCCGGCCGCTGTCCGAGGCCGGGCCGTTCTACTACGCCGAGGACTACCACCAGCAGTACCTGCACAAGGTGCCCGACGGCTATTGCGGCTTGAGCGGCACCGGCGTCGCTTGCCCGGTAGGCCTGAAGACGGCCTGACCAACGTGCCGGCCCGGTGACACGGGCCTTCACCAGTGAAACACGCGCTTCACGACCGGAATCGCGTTGGTGAAGCGCGCGTTGCGCACGTGAACGCGCATCAGCGTCGGGCTCTGCGGTCCGCGCGGAACTGGCGTCGGTTCAGCTGAACCGGTTGTCCACAGGCGGCTAACGCGCCAGGAACCCCAGCAGGTCTTGGCGAGTGAGCACCCCGGCCGGCTTGCCGTCGACGACCACGACGGCGGCGCCGGCCTTCTGCAGCGCGATCATCGCTGCGTCAACCGGCTCGCCTCCGCCGATCATCGGCAACGGCGGCGACATGTGCTTCTCCAACGCGTCAGACAACGCGGCCTCGCCGGCGAACAACGCGTCGAGCAGGTCGCGCTCAACAACCGACCCGACAACCTCGGCGGTCATCACCGGCGGCTCGGCCCGCACCACCGGCACCTGCGAGACGCCGTACTCGCGCAACACGTCGATCGCCTCGCGCACGGTCTCGGTGGGGTGCAGGTGCACCATCTGCGGCAACCGAGTTCCTTTGCGCTTCAGCACATCGGCAACGGTGATGTCGTGTTGCGCGCCGATGAATCCGTAGTCGGCCATCCACTCGTCGTTGAAGATCTTCGACAAGTAACCGCGGCCGGAGTCGGGCAGCAACACCACGACCACGTCGTCCGGTGTCATTTGTTTTGCCATCGCGACGGCGGCAACCACCGCCATTCCGCTCGACCCGCCGACAAGGATGCCTTCCTCACGCGCGAGACGGCGGGTCATCAAGAACGACTCCTTGTCGGACACCGGCACGACGAGGTCGCAGATCGACCGGTCGTAGGTGGTCGGCCAAAAGTCTTCGCCGACGCCTTCGACGAGGTACGGACGTCCGCTACCGCCCGAATACACCGAGCCTTCGGGGTCGGCGCCGACGACGCGCACCTGCCCGTTTGAGATTTCCTTCAGGTACTTGCCGGTGCCGCTGATCGTGCCGCCGGTGCCGACGCCCGCGACAAAGCACGTGATGCGACCGTCGGTTTGCCGCCACAACTCAGGGCCGGTGGTCTCGTAATGCGACCGCGGGTTGTCGGTGTTGCTGTATTGGTCGGGCTTCCAGGCGCCTTCGATTTCACGGGCCAGCCGGTCGGAGACCGAGTAGTAGGAGTCGGGGTGCTCGGGCGCGACCGCGGTCGGGCACACCACGACCTCGGCGCCATATGCCTTGAGAACGTTGATTTTCTCAGCACTCATCTTGTCGGGCATCACGAAGACGCACCGATATCCCTTGAGCGCCGCGACAATCGCGAGGCCCACACCGGTGTTGCCGGACGTCGGTTCGACGATGGTGCCGCCGGGCTTCAACGCTCCGCTGCGCTCCGCGGTCTCGACCATCCGCACCGCGATGCGGTCTTTCACCGAACCGCCGGGATTCAGATACTCAATCTTGGCGAGCAGTTGGCCGCCGCCGCGCGGGGCGATGTGTGCGAGGCGCACCAACGGGGTGTCGCCGATGAGGCCGAGAAGGTTGTCATGAACGTTCACGCAGCCGAGCCTAATGCGCCGATGCGGCGAACTGCCCGCTCGGCGTCGTGACCTCCGCTGGCTCGATTCTCGGGCGAGTGGACAGGTACATCGCGCAAGCCGCGACGACGACTCCGATCACACCCAGAAGCAGGCGGTAGTCGACCACCGCTGACAGGCCGGCACCGAGAGCGATCGAGATGGTTTGCGGTGTGGAGATCAGCGTGTCGGACGCCGAATAGACCCGCCCTTGCAGCACGGCCGGAGTCCACCGCTGGACGGCCGTGAAGAGCGCCACGACCACCCAGGGAACGCCGAAGCCGAGGATGCCGACACCAACCACGACGACCACCGTGACCGATTCGATGCACACCACGCTGCCAATCGCGATGAGCGCCATGCCGACAGCCGTCGCGCGCAGCTCACCGAGCCGACGCACCGCGGCACCAGCGCTGAGCCCACCACCGACGGCCGTCAATCCTTGCGCCATAAAGACAACGCCGACGTACGACGCGCTGCGATGCAACCCCTCAGTGACCAAAGCGAAGCTAATCGTCTCGAGGAACCCGACAACCAACAGCACGACCGCGATCGAGCCGACCAGCTGACGGAGTGGCAGCGTCGTCCAAACATGGCGGACGCCCGCCGCCAACTCAGCCCGCCAACGCAATTGCTCTCGAACGACGACGTCGCCGGGAGTGCGCACCCGCAACAGCAGCAGCGCTGCAATCGCATATGCGCCGAGCTGGAACCCGACAACGGCGCGAGGCCCGACGAGACTGAACAACCCCGCGCCGGCAAGCGGCGCTAGAAGACGCATCAACTCGTTGCCGGTTTGCCGCACACCGTTCGCGGTTGCCAACTGCTCGTCCGGCAGCAGCACCCGCAACATCGCCGACGACGCCGAGCCGAGGAACGTGTACGCAATGCCCTGGCCAAAGACCACCACGTAAACAAGCCACACGTCGTGCTCGTCTTGCACGAAGAACAACGCGCAGACAAGCAACAGGGTGGCCAGATTCGCGAATCGCAACGCGCTGCGCTTGCGGGTGCGGTCGACGACGTAGCCCGACAACGGAGCAAACAGCGATGGCAACGTGAAGGCGAAGAACACCATGCCAGCAGCCGCATTGCTGCCAGTCAACGTCTTGACCCAAATGCCGAGAGCGAGCCAGAGCGCTTGGTCGCCGAGTGTCGACAACGCCGTCGCGAACAACAGCCGTCGCACATCCGCGTGGCGCAAGATCTCCTTCATTTTCTGCCTTTCCGCTGCTCCGCCTTGGGTGGCGCCACAGGGAAACCGTGCATGACCAGAGCGACCGGAAGACCGTTCTTCGGGCGTGCCGCGTCGCCCGTCATGCGATCGCGGTAAGGCTCGAACAGCTTGTCGATCGCCACGCCGATTGCCTTCAACTCGGCGGCCGTGAGAAACGTCGGTCGGTAGCTGGCGAACGACGCCTCCTGCCACTCGACCGGGTAGCTGCGCGCGGTCGCCTGCCATTCGTTGAGACGCCGCTGGCGCATCTCTTCGACCACCTTGGTCAGCGCCGCCCCGGCGAGCGCGGTCTCCGGATCCGGCTCGCTGGCGGTGTAGTCGGCGCCGCGTACGACGCGCCACGGCCGCTGCCGCCCCGCGCCACCACCCGCCTCTTCGATGTAGCCGTGCTTGGCCAGCTGCCGCAGATGAAACGAGCACGAGGACGCCGACTCGCCGAGCCGCTCGCCCGCCTCGGTCGCCGTCAGCGGACCCTCGTACGCGAGTAGCTCGAGCAACGCCAGCCGGGTGGGGTGGGCCAACGCCCGTAGGCCGCGAGGGTCGGTGACGCTGCGATCTTCGAAAGACATCTTTCGAAAGTAGGCTTTCGAAACACTACTTGTCAACGCCCAATCCGCG
>JAICYF010000140.1 GCA_025934355.1 Acidothermaceae bacterium | reverse complement strand
CTCGGCGTCAATCTGTCGACCGTGCTTCGCGAAGTGAGCGTCGAGCTTGAGCTGCTTGAGCTCGAGAACGCCGCGGTAGCTCCTACCCTCGAGTCGCTCGCCGATCGCCAGGCGGGGCTGGCGACCGCTGGCCGCGAGCACGACGTCGTCGTCGCCGCGTAAGCGGCGAGCAAAGTCGCCGTCGCCGTCGCCGTCGTCGTCGCCGCGTGAGCGGCGAGCAAAGTCGCCGTCGCCGTCGCCGTCGCCGGGTGAGCGGCGAGCAAGTCGTCGTCGCGGCCTGACGGATCCCCAGCTTGGCGGCATACACTGCCGCGCGTGGCCGATCCTGCTCCAGCGCCCGCACGCGGCACCCGTTCGCGCGCGGGCAACGCCATGGGCCGCACCCGCGACGCCGCCCTAGCCGGCGCGGTGCGCTCGGTCGCCAAATACGGCGCGCGCAAGTCGACGATGGGTGACATCGCGATGTTGGCCGGCATCGCCAAAGCGACGCTCTACAACCACTTTCGGACTAAGCCCGAGGTGTACGCCGCGACCGTGGGGGCCGAGGTGGAGGCGATCGCCGCCGCGGCGACCGCGCGTGTTGAGCAGGGGTTGGAAGCTGCGCTGGCGGAGGCCGCGCGGCTGGTGGGCGAGCACCCCGCCGTCCGGAAAATCGCGGCCGGCGAGCCGGAAACGCTGGCCGCGCTCGCGACGATCGGTGACGGCACGGCATGGAAGGCCGCGCACGACCATGTGGCTGGCGCGATCCGGGCCGCCGGGCTTGACGACGCGCCCGCGAGCGTCGACCTCGTCTTGCGCTACCTTGCCAGCCAGCTGCTCACACCGTCCGACGACGCGGCCCGTTCGGCCGAGGCGCGGTTGCTCGCAGGGGCGCTGCGTGTGGCGGGGCTGCGGGTTCCGGCCCAGGCTGGCAGTTCGGACACCAATACGTCACCCGATCCTGCGTCGCCGCCCCATCCCACCGTTTGATCGGCGCGCCACAGCGCAAGCATGGTCGGCCGTCGCGGCCGTAGACCCAGGTCCGCCGGCCGGGCCGGTCGTCGCCGGTGGTCAGGTGGTTGTGGCGTTCCTTGTTCGCGACGAGCAGCCGGTGCACCAGGTCGACGTACCTGCCAAGGTCGGCCTCGCCGACGGGCGTCCAGGGCGAAACGCCTGCCAGGAAGCAGCTTTCGCATTTGTAGACGTTGCCGGCGCCGGCGAGATTGCGTTGGTCGAGCACCGCCTCGGCGATGGGCCGGCCGGGGTCACGTGCGAGGTTGCTCACGGCGAGTTCGGCGTCCCAGTCGGGGCCGAGCAGGTCGGGTCCGAGGTGTCCGACGAGTTGCTCTTCGGCGGACGTCGGCACGAGAGCGAGGTCGTGCAACCGGTAGCCGACGGCGGTCGCGTCCGACGTCGTGAGGACGACGCGCACGTCGTCGCGGGCCGAGCCGACGGTCGCGCCCGCGGGTCGCACTCGCCACGAACCGTCCATCCGCAGATGGGAGTGCAAGGTCAACGCCGGACCGTCGGCCGTGGGCGCGAGCCGGACCAACAGATGTTTTCCGCGCGGCACGACGTCGGTCACTTCGCGATCTGAGATGTCGACGGTCGCGAGCGTCGGCGTGCGGATGTCGCCGCTGACGAGCCGCTTGCCGGCCAGTGCTCTGCGCAACGCGCGTGCGGTCAGCCAGACCGTGTTGCCTTCGGGCACGGGGACACCGTAACCGGCGAGAGCGCCCGTCGATCGGCCGTCCCTGGTAGCGTGATGGGTCGATTTCACTTCCAATCTGGGGGTTTTGCGGACATGAAGATTCGTGCCGTCGTACGTTCGGCGGCGGTTGGTGTGGTGGCCGTCGCGCTGCTTGTCGCCGGCTGCTCGTCGTCCAAGAAAAAGGCGAGCTCCACGCCGACAAGCGGTTCCACCGCGGCCAGCAGCAGCGAGACTGCGAACGCTGGCGCGAGCACGGCCGCGAGTCCCGCGTCCAATCCGCCCGTCTCGGGCGACCCCGCCGCGATCAAGCTTTACCAAGAGGCGATCGCCTCGTTGTCGAAGGTCAGTTCGGTCCACTTGAAGGGTCAAGGCAGCGACGGGCCCGACACGTTCTCGATCGACGTGCAGTTCGCGAACGGCAAGGGCGCGACCGGCACGATCGGCATGTCCGGCGGCACGATGAAGATCGTCGCTGTGGGCAAGTCGATCTATATCCAGGCTGACGCGAAGGCGTTCTCGGCGTTCGCCGGTCAGGACATCCCCGCCGACGCGCTGCAGATGATCGCCGGTAAGTGGCTGAAGATCAGCAGCGCCGACGCGGCGTCGTCCGACAACCCGCTCGCGGGCTTCGGATCCGACTTCGCCGACCTGAAGACCTTCGCCCAAGAGTTCACCCCGACCGGCTCCATCTCATTGCAGCCGGGCACCAAGACGATCAACGGCAAGACAGCGGTCGGCATCATCGACGCCGCTGACAGCGACGCCGACCAGTCGATCCTTTACGTCGAGAAGGACGGCGATCACCTGCCACTCGAGGTGGTCCCCGGCCCGAAGGCCAGCGCCGCGCCGAGCAGTGCCGGGCCGACGACCGGCACGATCGATTTCCTCGACTACAACAAGCCGGTCACGATCACCGAACCGACCGGCGCGATCGACATCTCGCAGCTGATGGCGTTGATGGGCGGCCCGAGCGCGGCCCCTAGCAGCTGATCAGCCGCGTAGCCGCAAGCCGCGCGGGGTCGCGCGAAATCCGGCGTCCTCCAACGCGGCGCCAAGCGGTGAGCTGAGCACCGAGCCGCCGTCGGCGCGCTCGACGTCAAGTCGCCCGAGAAGACCATCTCGGACGGCGAGGGCGAGCGCGTCGGCGGCGGCTCGCAGTTTCTGCGGGTCGTCGCCGTCGCCGAACGACAGCAACGTCTTGCCGCCGCGCTCGACGTAGAGCGCGAGTTCGCCGTCAACAAGCACGACCAGCGCGCCCGCCTTGCGGCCCGGCCGATGGCCGGACGCGTCGGTGTCGCGGTCGGGTCGAGGCGGCCACGCGAGCGCCGCGCCGTACGGATTCGCCGGATCGGTGGCCGCCAGCACGATCGTGCGGGCGGCGCCGGCCTGCTCCGGGTCGAGGGCACGCAGTCGGTCGACCGCCCCGGCCAACGCGAACTGCGCGGCGCCCAAGCCCTCGACGAAGTAACCGCGCCGGCAACGGCCAGCCTCTTCAAATGCCGCCAGCACCCGATAAACCGCGGCGAACCCGCCGGGCACTCCTTCGGCTTGTGCCGCGCCTCGGGTCACCACTCCGTGCCGGTCGAGCAGCGCCTCGGCCAGCGCATGCGACCGGCGGGTGGGATCGGCACCGCGGTCGGGAAGCAAGCTCCATCGGCCGGCCACCGTCGGGGGGCCCGACCGGGTGGGCAGCGGCGCCCGACCCGGCCGGCCGGGGAGGCTCGGCCGACCAGGGCGCGGTGCCGCCGCCGGTCGGCGCGCCCGGCCGGATCCCAGCCGCACCCGAAGCGGCGCGAGCGAGTCGTTGGTGACCCGGCCGGCCCACACCAACTCCCACAGCGCGTCGGCCAACGCGCGATCGTCGGTCGCCCCGGCGCGATTGGACAGATCGCGGAAGAACAGCCCGCCACCACCGGCCATCGCCTCGATCAACGCCGATTGCAGCGGGACTAGCCCGACGGTCGCGTCAAGCGGCGGCAGCAGAAGGGGCGCGTTGTCAGCGGGATACAAGGCGACCCAGCCATCATTGCCCGGCAGCGCGCCATGCCCGGCCCACACGACTTCGCCGCTGACCGTCAGCTCGTCGAGCATCGCGGGGGAGTAGCCGGCCACCCGCGACGGCAACACAATCTGTTCGAGGGCCGAAGCCGGCACGATCGCGCCCTGCATCTGCTCGACGGCGCGCAGCACGCCGTCGGCACCACGTAACGGCGCGCCGATTTGCTGCCAGGCAGGCAAAAACCGGCCGAGAGTCGCTGGCGACACCGGCTCGACGTCCTTGCGCAGCTTCGCCATGGAGCGACGGCGAATCGAGCGCAGCACGCCGACGTCGGACCATTCGAGCCCCGATCCGCCAGGGCGGAACTCGCCCCTCGTCAGCTTCCCGACCGCGGTCAGCCGTTCGAGCGTGTCATTGACGATCGCGACGCCGAGGCCAAGACGCTGCGCAAGCGCGGCCGCGACGAAGGGGCCGTGGCTGCGCGCGTATCGCGAGACGAGGTCGCCGAGCGGATCGGCGACGGGGTCGGTGAATGCCTCAGGTATGCCGACCGGCAGCGCGGTGCCGAGAGCGTCGCGCAGCCGACCGGAGTCTTCGATCGCCGCCCACTGCTCGTCGCCACCGACTCGCACCCGGATCGCGCGTTTGCGCTCCTCGAGCTCAGCGAGCCAGTGCGGCGTGGCGCCCCGTTCGAGCGCCTCCTCGGTGGTCAACGGCCCGATCAGCCGCAACATGTCGGCGACCGCTTCGAGGTCACGCGCTTTTCTCGTCGGCGCAAGGTGTTGCAGTTCACGTTCGACCTCGTCGATCGCGTCGGCGTCGAGTATCTCGCGTAACTCGGCCTGACCGAGCAGCTCGCCGAGCAACGCGGTGTCGAGGGCCAAAGCTTGCGCGCGACGCTCGGCGAGCGGCGCGTCGCCTTCATAGAGGAACGCCGCCACGTATCCGAACAGCAACGACCGGGCGAACGGCGACGCCGCCGGTGTCTCGACGTCGAGCAATCTGACCCGACGCGCCTCGATGTCGCGCATCAGCTCGGTCAGCCCGGGCACGTCGAACACGTCTTGCAGGCATTCGCGCACCGTCTCCAACACGATCGGGAAGCTCGCGTATTCGCTTGCCACGGCGAGCAATTGCGCCGACCGCTGGCGTTGTTGCCACAACGGCGTGCGCCGATCCGGACGACGGCGCGGCAGCAGCAGGGCCCGCGCCGCGCATTCGCGGAACCGAGAGGCGAACAGTGCCGACCCGCCGACCTCGCGGGTCACCAGCTCGGCAACCTCGTCAGACCCGAGCAACGCGAGCTGCGGTGGCGGCGGGCTGTCGGTGTCGGGAATGCGCAACACAATGCCGTCGTCGGCATGCATGGTGGAGACGTCGACGCCGTAGTGCTCGCGCAGTCGGGCCGCGATCGCGAGCGCCCACGGCGCGTGCACCTGCGCGCCGAACGGTGAGTGCACGACGACCCGCCAGTCGCCGAGCTCGTCGCGGAACCGCTCGACGACGATCGTGCGGTCGTCGGGAAGGTGGCCGGTCGACTCCTGTTGCTCGGCAAGATATGACAGCAAGTTGTCGGCGGCCCATTCGTCAAGCCCGGCCTCGGTCAACCGGGAAACCGCTTCCTGCGTAGGCAGTTTCGCGATCTCGCGGGTGAACGCGCCGAGAGCGCGACCAAGCTCAAGCGGTCGGCCGAGCGCGTCGCCGTGCCAGAACGGCAGCTTGCCCGGAACGCCGGGCGCGGGTGTGACCAGCACTCGGTCGTGAGTGATGTCGGCGATGCGCCACGACGACGAGCCGAGCGTGAACACTTCGCCGACACGTGATTCGTAGACCATCTCTTCATCAAGCTCGCCGACGCGCGCTGATTTCTCCGCGCCTGCGAGGAAAACACCGAACAACCCGCGGTCTGGGATGGTGCCGCCGCTGGTGACCGCGAGCCGCTGCGCGCCGGGCCGCCCGGTGATCGTGCCGGCGATGCGGTCCCACACCAGTCGCGGCCGCAGCTCGGCGAAATCGTCGCTCGGATACCGGCCGGCAAGCATGTCGAGCACCGCGTCGAACGCGGATTGCGGCAGGCTCGCGTAGGGCGCGGCGCGGCGGACGAGGGCAAGCGCGTCATCGACGTCCCACGGCTCCATCGCCACCATCGAGACGAGTTGTTGGGCGAGGACGTCGAGTGGGTTGCGGGGCACGTTGATGGCCTCGATGGCACCGGTCTTCATGCGCTCGGTGACGACGGCAGTCTGGACCAAATCCCCGCGGTACTTGGGAAAAACCACTCCGCGTGAGATGGCGCCGACCTGGTGGCCAGCTCGCCCGATGCGCTGCAGGCCGCTTGCGACACTGGGCGGCGACTCGACCTGCACGACCAAGTCGACCGCCCCCATGTCGATGCCGAGCTCAAGGCTGCTGGTGGCGACCACGGCCGGAAGCTGCCCTGATTTCAGCAATTCTTCGGTGATCGCGCGTTGCTCGCGGCTGACCGATCCGTGGTGAGCGCGGGCGATTTCGGCGTCGCGGCCGCGTTCGAAGCCGATCTCGTTAAGCCGGTTGGTGAGCCGCTCGGCGAGTCTGCGGGCGTTGGTGAAAACGATCGTGGAGCGATGTGCCGCGATGAGGTCGAAGATTCGCTCTTCAACATGCGGCCAGATCGATTTCTTCGGCTGCTCGTCGTCGATCTCGTCGGGGGCGGCCATGTCTTCGACCGGCACCACGACGCTGATGTCGAAGGTCTTCGCCGCCGGGGGCTGGACAACCGTGGCGCGACGCGCACCGCTGAGGAAGCGCGCCACCTCCTCGACTGGGCGCACGGTGGCCGACAGCCCAACCCGCTGGGCTGGCTTGTCGAGTAGCGTGTCGAGCCGCTCGAGCGACAGCGCGAGATGCGCGCCGCGCTTGGTGCCCGCGACCGCGTGCACCTCGTCGACGATCACCGTCTCCACCCCGCGCAGCGATTCGCGCGCCTGCGAGGTCAAAATCAAGAACAGCGACTCGGGCGTGGTGATCAAGATGTCGGGCGGCCTAGTGGTGAGCCGTCGTCGCTCATCGGCCGGGGTGTCTCCGCTGCGTACGGCAACCTCGATGCTCGGCGCCGCGACGCCGAGCCGGGTGGCTGCCTGCCGCATGCCGACAAGCGGAGAGCGCAGGTTGCGCTCGACGTCGACCGCCAACGCCTTCAACGGTGAGATGTAGAGCACTCGGCAGCGTTTGGTCTTGTCGGCCGGCGCCTGGCTAGCGGCGATGCGGTCGAGCGCCCACAAGAACGCGGCCAGTGTCTTGCCCGAGCCCGTCGGCGCCACCACCAGCGTGTGCTCGCCGCGGGAGATCGCTCGCCAAGCTTGTTCTTGCGCTTCCGTCGGCCGGGCGAAGGCCGACGTGAACCAGTCGCGGGTGATCGTTGAGAAGCCGACGAGCGGCTCGGACGACGTGGCCGCCGCAGGCGCGTCGTCCGGCTTCTTCGGGGGCATGCGTCGATTGTGGTCTGAGCTGCGGACAGCTAGCTAGCGCAGCATCGTCACTTTCTTCGGCGGTGAGAGCGAGGAACTCGCATTGACGGACGCTGGCTTGACCACGCCATCGACGCGGGTGAATGTCGTCCTCGGCTTCGCGGCGCGCAAGAAACCGTGGCGCCGCCGGCTGCGTGCCGGGCTACGGGTTATGCGCCTGCGGACATGGGGACGGTGACATGGCGGTCGCGTCGTCGATGTCCAGCCCTTGCCGCACGCGGATGGTGTAACCAAAACGGCAACAGCTCGCCCATCTCGAACCACTCTGTCCCGTCCCAGATGGCGCTGCGACAGGCATCGCCGCAGGTCGCGGATTCCTTGGGCTGGGGGGCGTGCGGGCCGCACTTCCCGTCGGCCATAACGCGCGGGCAGT
>JAICYF010000191.1 GCA_025934355.1 Acidothermaceae bacterium | reverse complement strand
GGTTGCTGTTGCTCAACAACAGCAACCGTCATCAATCTTCGCCAATCTGGCTGTGGACGACGTGCGCGCCCGCGTCGCTGATGTCTGGTAGGACTCCGGCATGACGACAGGGCGGGCGACCACGGCCGCGGCTCGCCCGGCGAGGCGGGCCACACCTCCGCAAGTCGCCAAACAACCCGCGCCGCTGTTGCCGGTGGCGCGGGTCGCGGTCGACGTCGCGCTGCCGCACCTTGACCAGCTGTTCGACTACCTGGTGCCGGAAACCCTTGCCGCGCAGGTGGTTCCCGGGTCGCGGGTGCGGGTGCGGTTCTCCGGCAAGCTGGTCGACGGGTACGTCGTTGAGCGGCTCGCGTCGTCCGACCACGAGGGTCGGCTGGCGTTCGTCGAGCGCTCGGTGTCGTCCGAGGTGGTTTTGACCCCGGCCGTGCTACGACTCGCGCGGGCGGTGGCCGACCGGTGGGCCGGCACGCTGGCCGACGTCTTGCGGCTGGCGATCCCGCCGCGGCACGCGCGCGCCGAAGCGGCGTCATACGAGTCGCCGGTTGTGGAAAAAATGGTTCAGCTGAACCAGTCGACCAGCTGGGCGCGCTATCGCTCGGGGACCCAACTGCTGGCGGCGCTGCGCTCGGGCGGCGCACCGCGCGCGGTGTGGGCCGCGCTGCCCGGCGGCGGCTGGGCCGGTGAGATCGCGGAGCTGGTCGCGGCGGTGACCGCGAGCGGGCGCGGCGCGCTCGTCGTGGTGCCGGACGGCCGCGACGCCGCCCGCGTCGACGCGGCCGTGACCGCGCGATTGGGCGCCGGCCGTCACGTCGTCCTCACCGCCGACCTCGGGCCCGTCGAGCGATACCGGCGATTCTTGACGGTGAGTCGCGGCGAGGTCCGCGTGGTCGTCGGCACTCGGGCGGCGGCGTTCGCGCCCGTCGCCGACCTCGGGCTGGTCGTGATCTGGGACGACGGCGACGACCTGCACGCCGAGCCGCGCGCCCCGTACCCCCACGCGCGCGAGGTGCTGTTGTTGCGCGCGCATCTGGAGGGCGCCGCCGCGGTGCTCGGCGGGCATGCGGTCACCGCCGAGGGCGCGCACCTGGTGGCGACCGGATGGGCGTCCGCGCTCGGCGCCGACCGTGCGGTCACTCGCGCCGTCGCGCCGCGGGTGGTCACCGGCGAGGACCCGGCAGCCGGTCGGCAGCCGGAGATGCCGGCTCGATTGCCCACCCGCGGCTGGCAGGCGGTCAACGAGGCGCTGCGCGGGGGAGCCCCGGTGCTGGTGCAGGTTCCGCGACGGGGCTATCTGCCTGCGCTGTCCTGCGACCGTTGCCGCACCTCCCTTCGCTGCCCGGCCTGCGCCGGTCCGTTGGCCGCCACCGAAACGGGCCGACCGCCGACCTGCCGATGGTGTGGCCGGCTGGCCGCGGGGTGGAGTTGTCCCGAGTGCGGCGCGACCCGGTACCGCGCGGTTGTCGTTGGCGCGACCCGCACGGCCGAAGAGCTGGGCCGCGCGTTTCCCGGCGTGCCGGTGCGAACCTCCGCGCAGGGCCAGGTGCTTGACAGCGTGCCGCCGGGTCCGGCATTGGTGATCGCCACACCGGGCGCCGAGCCCGTCGCCGACGGCGGTTACGGCGCCGCGTTGTTGCTCGACGGCTGGGCGTTGCTCGGTCGCGCCGACCTGCGATCAGCGGAGGAGGCGGTGCGGCGCTGGCTCAACGCGGCCGCCTTGGTCAGGCCTGCGGACGAGGGTGGCCGAGTCGTCGTGCTTGCCGACGCCGCGTTGTCCGCGGTGCAGGCGGTCGTGCGGTGGTCACCGGGCGGGCACGCCGACCGCGAGCTCGCCGAGCGCCGCCAGCTCGGCTTCCCACCGGTTGCTGTCTTTGTCGAGCTCACCGGCGAGCCTGGCGCGGTTGACGACTTCTTGGCAGCCGCGACACTGCCCGCGTCGTCCGAGGTGTTGGGGCCGGTGCCCGCGCGGAGTGGGGACGGAGACGCTGCGCGGGCGTTGATCCGGGCGCCGCGCTCGGCGGCGGCTGAGGTGGCCGGCGCCTTGCATGCGGCGCAAGGTGTCCGCAGCGCGCGAAAGCTGCCGCCGGTGCGGGTGCGGGTCGACCCGATCGACATCGGCTAACCCGAACCGGCCGGCCGCCCCCATGACCTCGCGTTTTCCGTCGAGTGAAGGGTTTGGGCTGCGGTTCGGGTTGTATTCGCAGCCCAAACCCTTCACTCGACGCGGGGGTGCCACCGTGGCGTCCGTAGACTTGGCGGCATGGCCATTCAGCCGATCCGTTTGTTCGGCGATCCGGTTCTGCGCACTCCAGCCGAGCCGGTCACGACGTTCGACAAAGAGCTGCGCAAACTTGTGCGCGACCTGGTCGACACCATGCAAGACGCCCCTGGTGCCGGACTCGCCGCGCCGCAAATCGGGGTCGGGCTGCGCGTCTTCACCTACGACGTCGAGGGCGTCGTCGGCCACCTGATCAACCCGACACTCGATCTGTCCGACGAGCAGCAGGACGGCGATGAGGGTTGCCTGTCTTTCCCTGGTCTGGCCTTTCCGTGCAAGCGCGCGATGCACGCGGTGGCGAAGGGGTTCAACGAGCACGGCGACCCGGTCATCGTCGAAGGCAGCGAGTTGCTCGCCCGCTGCGTGCAGCACGAGACCGACCACCTCGACGGCGTCTTATTCATTGACAAGCTCGATCCCGGGCAGCGCAAGCTGGCGATGCGCGCCATCCGTGAGGCCGACTGGGCGGGCGACCCGGTGCGGGTCAAGGAGTCGCCGCACAACACCTACGGCCGCGCGCTTTAGCGTGCGCGTCGTCTTCGCCGGCACGCCGAGCGTCGCCGTCCCGTCGTTTCAAGCTTTATTGGCGTCGTCGCACGAGGTCGTCGCCGCCGTCACCAGGCCGGACGCCGCCGCCGGCCGCGGCCGGCGGGAAACCCCAAGCGCCGTCGCGGTTTCGGCAGTTGACGCCGGCGTCGAGGTGCTCAAGCCGCGGCGTCCGTCAGACCCTGATTTCCAGCAGCGGTTACGCGAACTCGCGCCAGACGTGGTCGCGGTCGTCGCGTATGGCGCGCTCGTCCCGCCGTCCGCTCTCGAAATTCCTAAGCAGGGCTGGATAAATCTGCACTTTTCGCTGTTGCCCGCCTGGCGCGGCGCGGCGCCCGTTCAGCATGCCATCCTGCACGGTGACGACATCACCGGCGCGACCACCTTCGTGTTGGAGGAGGGCCTCGACACCGGCCCGGTGCTTGGCGTGTTGACGGAGGAGATCCGACCGCGCGACACCGCCGGCGACCTGTTGGAGCGGCTGTCTGTCGCGGGAGCGGGGTTACTGGTCGCGAGCGTCGACGGGCTCGAGTCTGGCGAGCTCGCGGCGGTGCCGCAGCGCCCTGACGGCGTGAGCCTCGCGCCGAAGATCAACCCGGCCGACGCACGCGTTGAGTGGAGGACGCCGGCGATGCGCGTCGATCGGGTGGCGCGTGCGTGCACGCCGGCGCCGGGCGCGTGGACGACGTTTCGCGGGCGCCGGCTGAAGCTCGGTCCGGTGCTGCCCGTCTCTGCAGAAGCGCTCCCGCCGGGCGCGATCGCGGCTACCCGCGAGTCGGTCGTCGTAGGCACCGCGACGACGCCGGTGGCGCTCGACCGCGTTCAGCCCGAGGGCAAGCCGATGATGGCCGCGCTTGACTGGGCACGCGGCGCGCGGCCCACAGCCGGCGACATGTTCGAATGAGTCTGCCGCGGCCGGCTGATTCGGCGCGCGAGGCGGCGTATGAGGCGCTTCGGGCGGTGCGCGAGAACGACGCCTACGCCAACCTGGTGTTGCCGTCGCTGCTGCGTCCGCTGTCGGCGCGCGACGCGGCGTTCGCCACCGAGCTCGTCTACGGCACCTTGCGCGGGCTCGGCAGTTACGACGTGATTTTGGCCGGGTTGTCGTCGCGGCCGCTCGACAAGCTCGACCCGCGCGTGCTCGACGTCTTGCGGCTCGGCGCGCATCAACTGCTTGCCATGAGGGTTGCGACGCACGCCGCGGTCGACTCCTCGGTGAACTTGACGCGATCGAAGGTCGGGCACGGCCCGGCCGGTCTGGTGAACGCCGTGCTGCGGAAGGTCGCCGCCCGCGACCTTGCCTCGTGGCTGGTGGAGGTGGCGCCCGACTTCGAGGCCGACCCGATCGGGCACCTGGCCGTGACGCACAGCCATCCCCGCTGGGTCGTCGAGGCGTTTCGCGACGCGCTCGGCGGCGACCTGGCCGAAACGGCGGCGGCGCTGGCCGCCGACAACGAGCGGCCCGCCGTCACGCTGGTGGCGCGGCCCGGCCGGTCGGAGGTCGATGAGTTGCTCGCGCTCGGCGCGCGGCCGGCCCGGTGGTCGCCGGTCGCGGCGGTGCTCGAATCCGGCGGCGCGCCGACCACGCTACCCCCGGTGCGCGAGAACCGGGCCGGTGTGCAGGACGAGGGCAGTCAGCTGGTGGCGCTCGCGCTTGCCGCCGTGCCCGTCGAGGAGCGCGACGAGCGGTGGCTCGACATTTGCGCGGGGCCAGGTGGCAAGGCCGCGCTGCTCGGCGCCCTCGCCGTGCAACGCGGCGCCCGGCTGGTCGCCGCGGAGTTGCAGCCGCACCGCGCGCGGTTGGTCGCCCGCGCCGCCGGCTCGACCGCGCTCACCGTGGTGGCCGACGGCACTCGCCCTGCCTGGGTGCCCGAGGCCTTCGACCGGGTGTTGGTCGACGCGCCGTGCAGCGGGCTTGGCGCGTTGCGGCGCCGACCGGAGGCCCGCTGGCGACGTCGTCCCAGCGATGTCGAGCAGCTGCACCCGCTGCAGGTTTCCTTGCTGCGCAATGCGATCGAGTCGGTTCGACCTGGTGGCGTCGTGGCGTATGTCACGTGCTCGCCGCATCCGCACGAGGCGCGCGACGTCGTCCAAGAAGTGCTTGGCTTGGACGTCGAGCGACTTGACGCCCGACCGTTTCTGCCTGGGGTTGCCGAGCTGGGCGACGGACCTGACATCCAACTCTGGCCGCATCGGCATGGCACCGACGCGATGTATCTGACCCTGCTGCGCAAGCGCCCCCGTTCCGGTTGATCACGTTCGGGGCATGTACGGGTCCGAGGACAGTTCCACAGGGGTGTCCTCGGACGTGTTGATCACGTTTACGTGATCAACCCGGTGGCGCCTAGACTTCGTGGCCATGTCGGTGCAGATGGCTCCCAGCGTGTTGTCCGCGGACTTCGCCCGACTCGCCGACGCGGCAGCCGCGGTGGCCGAGACCGCCGACTGGTT
>JAICYF010000219.1 GCA_025934355.1 Acidothermaceae bacterium | reverse complement strand
TCCGAGAGCGCCGCTTTCAGTTTCGCGACCTGCTGCCTCTTGTCGGCGTTGACGACGTAAAGCGGCTCGAAACCGTTGTCGACGTCGACACCGAGCCGGGCCCACGGCTCCTTCTTGTACTTGGCCGGGATGTCGGCGGCAGACGTCGGCAGGTCGCGGATGTGCCCGATGCTCGACTCGACGACGTAGTTGCGGCCCAGGTAGCCGGCGATCGTCTTCGCCTTGGCCGGCGACTCGACGATCACCAGCCGGCGGAGGTTGTCGCGCGACGACGAGCGCGCGCCGTCGGCGCTCCCGGTCTGCGTGCTCGCGGCCACCTGGTCTCGCTTCCTGTCTGGATCGTCCGTGAAACGGGCGGACGCGCGCTTTCACACAACCGCTCGCGCACACGGTAACGGCTAAGCCAGTCAGATGTATCCCGGGACCCGCTCGAGTTGATCTCCCTAGACTCCGACGACATGCGTCGAGTGAAGGGTTTGGGTCGCTTTTCGGGGCCGAATCACAGCGCAAACCCTTCACTCGGCGAGAGGAGTCCCGGCCTTCACTCGGGCGCGGAGGAGTGCAGGCCTTCAGTCGGCGCGGAGGGGTTCGGTCAGCTCACACCGAGATGGCGGTGGCGTCGCCGGACGGCTCCTCGGCGCCCACGGCGACGCTGCGCCGCTTGGAGATGACGACGGACACCACGATGATCGCGATCGCAATGACGGCGATCAGCACACGCAGCCAGGTCCGCTCGTGCACGCCGACGCTGTAGCGCACGACGAGCGGCGCGACGAGCAGCGCCACCAGGTTCATCACCTTGATCAGCGGGTTTATGGCAGGGCCCGCAGTGTCTTTGAACGGGTCGCCGACGGTGTCGCCGATGACCGTCGCGGCGTGCGCCTCGGACCCCTTGCCGCCGTAGTTGCCGTCCTCGACCAGCTTCTTGGCGTTGTCCCATGCGCCGCCGGAGTTGGCGAGGAACACCGCCATCAGCGTGCCGCACGCGATCGCGCCCGCCAGGTAGCCGGCGAGGGCGCCGATGCCGAGCAGGAAACCGGTGGCGATCGGGGCCAGCACGGCGAGCAGCCCGGGAGTGGCGAGCTCGCGAAGCGAGTCGCGGGTGACGATGTCGACGACCTTGCCGTACTCCGGCTTCTCGGAGCCGTCCATGATCCCGCGGATCTCGCGGAACTGGCGGCGCACCTCGAACACAACCGCCCCAGCCGCTCGGGCAACCGCGTTGATGGCCAGCCCGGAGAACATGAACACGACGGCGGCGCCGATGATGACGCCGACGATGGTGTTCGGCTGGGTGATGTCGGACGTGAGGGTGAGACCCTTGATTCCGCCCACCGCCCCCGAGATGCCGGCCTTGAGTTTCTCCGTGGCGACGGCGTCGGTGAACGAGCCGAACAGCGCGGTGGCCGCCAGCACGGCCGTCGCAATCGCGATGCCCTTGGTGATGGCTTTGGTGGTGTTGCCGACCGCGTCGAGCTGGGTCAACACGACGGCGCCCTCGCCGTGCACGTCACCGGACATCTCGGCGACGCCTTGGGCGTTGTCGGAGACCGGGCCGAAGGTGTCCATGGCGACGATGACGCCAACGGTGGTGAGCAGGCCGGTGCCGGCGAGCGCCACTGCGAACAGCGAGAGCGTGACCGAGCCGGCGCCGAGCAGGAACACGCCGTACACCGCGGCCGCGATCAGCAAGGCGGAGTACACCGCCGACTCAAGGCCCACCGAGATGCCCGACAAGATGACAGTCGCCGGACCGGTGAGCGAGGTCTTCCCGATGTCGCGGACGGGCCGCCGGCTCGTCTCGGTGAAGTAGCCGGTGAGTTGCTGGATCGCCGCCGCGAGCGCGATGCCGATCAAGACGGCTACCAGCGCGAACACGCGCGGGCTGCCCGAGTGGTCGGCGATCTCGGTGTTTGACAGACCCTTGAGCTGCGAGAAGTGCGCCGGCAATTGGGCGAAGGCGAGGACGGCGACCAGCACGACGGAGAAGACCGCCGAGATGAAGAAGCCGCGGTTGATCGCGGTCATGCCGCTACGGTCGCCAGCTCGAGGCGAGACCGCGAAGATGCCGACGACCGCGGTGAGCACGCCGATCGCTGGGACGATCAGCGGAAACACCAAACCGAGGTTGCCGAACGCCGCCTTGCCAAGGATCAACGACGCGACCAGGGTGACCGCGTAGCTCTCGAACAGGTCGGCTGCCATGCCCGCGCAGTCGCCGACGTTGTCACCGACGTTGTCGGCGATCGTCGCGGCGTTGCGCGGGTCGTCCTCCGGGATGCCCTGCTCGACCTTGCCGACGAGGTCGGCCCCGACGTCGGCCGCTTTGGTGAAGATGCCGCCGCCAACACGCATGAACATCGCCAGCAGCGCGGCACCGAAGCCGAAGCCCTCGAGCACCTTCGGCGCGTTGGCGCGGAAGAACAACACCACCAGGCAGGCGCCGAACAGACCGAGGCCGACCGTGAACATGCCCGCCACGCCGCCGGTGCGGAACGCGATCCGCATCGCCCCACGACGTTCGCCAGCGCGCGCCGCCGCGGCGACCCGCACGTTGGCTCGCACCGCGAGCCACATTCCGGTGTATCCGGTGGTGCCCGAGAAGAGCGCCCCGATCAGGAAGAAGATGGACCGACCCCATCGCTGGGAGCCCGAGTCGGCGGGCAGCATGAGCAGCAAGAAGAAGACGATGACCGCGAAAACGCCAAGGGTGCGGAACTGACGACGCAGGTAAGCGCTGGCGCCTTCCTGAACGGCACCCGCGATCTCCCGCATTTTGGCGGTGCCCTGGTCGGCCGCGAGCACTTCCTTGACGAGCGCGAAAGCCACGCCCAAGGCGAGGATCGCGACGATCGCGACGACCCAGATCCAGGTGTAGTTGCCGCCAGTCACCTGGGTGACGCCAGCTGCTGCCAGGCCCGAGTCGGCTTGTAGCCGAAGCATCCATTCCTCCTAATGCCGCTCGGACACCGGGTGACGGGCCCGACCGAGAATTGCGGAGCGTGAGTTGTGACATACGGCGTCGCGTGGCGTGGGCGATTCACCGCCGCGGCAACTCGATTGCCCTCAGTGCAGTTTCACGAAGGGTGGTCGGTGAGTCTAAGGCAGTAGGTCCCGAGTTCTGGTGAAGATGTGCCACAAGTCACGTCGTCCAGATCACACCACGGATGGCCCACCGACCGTGATGTGAAGCGCGAGCTCACCCACAAGGTCAACCGCCCATCGACGGCAGCGACGACGCCTCTTCGCGTTCGGCAAGCTCGAGCGGCCAAGCCATCGCGACCACGGTGCCGTTGGCCAGGTACTCAACGTCGACCTCGTCGACCAGGCCGGTGATCACAGCGAGCCCAATCCGCTCGCGAGCTTGCAGATCGACGGCGCCCTCCGCTGACGCGAGTGCCACGCCATCGTCGTCGCCGATGCTGAGGGCGGCGTAGACGTCGTCCTCGGTGGGCCGGGCGCGCGGCACGGCGTCGACGACCTGGATGCGGAACTTCTTGTCGTCCTCAACCATCCGCAGCTCGACGGGCACCTCGGGCGCGCTGGCGCGATGCAGGCGAACAGCCAGCGAGCACGCTTCGCTCACCGCGAGCCGCACTTCGTCAAGGACGGTCTCGGGCACACCGGCTCGCCTCGCGACCGAGGCCGCGATGAAGCGCGCGGTGCGCACGTGGGCAGGCAGTGGGGTGAACGAAACGGTGACGGTAGGCACGGCAGCGTGACCGGTCAGTCCGTCGCGGCGACGGCCTCGTCGACCGAGCTATGGATCGGGAACACCTTGGTCAACCCGGTGATCCGGAAGATCTTCAAGATGCGCTCCTGCGTGCACACCAGACGCAACGAGCCGTCGTGTGCACGGACCCGCTTCAAGCCGCCGACGAGCACACCGAGGCCGGTGGAGTCGAGAAACTCGACGCTCTCCATGTCGACGACGATGTGATAGTTGCCGGCCGAAACGAGGTCGATCAGCTGCTCGCGCAGCTTCGGCGCGGTGTAGACGTCGATCTCGCCGCCCACAACGACAACCGTGCGGTCGCCTTCAGACCGCGTCGACAAAGACAGATCCACTGCACTCCTCCAGCTGGAAAGACCTCGACGTCCCGACTCACGGCACCACGGATCCTGATTACCACCGTGGCGTGACCGCTCGCTACCCCGTCCGCCTCGCATCTAACCACGACGACCTCACCATTCCGTTAGCTCGCGCATACCCCGTCCCGCGCCGCGGCCCCCGCGTGCCGGTGGTCCGCCCTGTCGTCAGCCCTGTCGTCAGCCGTCGGTGTCACACTGGCGCCGGTGAGCGCGCAACCGATGTCAAGTGGTCTGCCGGAGTCAATCCGGACGACGGCGCGCTCGGGCGCGCTCGAGCTGTTGCTGCTCGGACCCGAGCGCGCGCAGCGCGTGACGCACGTC
>JAICYF010000067.1 GCA_025934355.1 Acidothermaceae bacterium | reverse complement strand
CGTCGACCTCGTCGACGTCTAGGGGCAGCGTCGACCTCGTCGACGTCTAGGGGCAGCGTCGACCTCGTCGACGTCTAGGGGCAGCGTCGACCTCGTCGACGTCTAGGGCGGCCGCTTGATCGGCCATTTGGCGCAACTTTTGCTCGAGACTCTTCCGTCTTGTCCATTGTTGCCGCTAGTGTCCGCCGCCAGGGAGGCAGACCGGTAAGCACGCAAAAGGGGCGTGCTGCGGCGCGTGGCGGATCCGATCGGGCATAGACCACACCCGCACGGTCGGACAGGGCCGCCCGGGAGGGGCAAGTCAATGAGTCGCTTCGAAAGCTCTCGGCTCGTCTTACCTGTCAGCGGCGCCCGGTGGCGTCGCCGACTGTTACCAGCTGTGGGCGCCGCCGCGGCGCTGACCACCGCGCTTGCGATGTCGTCGAACGCGGTCGCGGCACAATCACCGGCCCCGTCGCCGAGCGCGGATTCAACCTCGACGTCGGCCGGTTCGAGCGTCATTCCGGCGGCGAAGAGCCCTGCGCACCAGCTGCCCACGAACGTGCGCGTCGACGAGCAGTTGCCGAAGTCCGGACCGGTCACGGTCATGCTCGAGCTCGATGCTCAGCCGGCCGCGGCCACCTATGGCGACGCCGTTGACGCGGGCCAATCGACGGCCGCGGCCGATACCGCCTCGCGCGCGCAGACCCAAAAGGTCGAGGCGCTCGCCAACCAGGTGAAGTCGCACCTCAACGACGCCGCGACGAAGGCGCGCGCGCTGTTCACCACACACGCGGCGTACGCCGGAATCGCGGTCAGCACTGACGCAAGCCGCATTGACGCGTTGTCGAAAATCCCTGGTGTCGCCGCCGTGCACGCCATGCCGGCGAAGACGATCGATAACTCGGTGACGCAGCCGCTGATTCGCGCCCCGGAGGCGTGGCAGTTCGCCGGCCAGACCGGCAAGGGCGTGACGATCGGCATCATCGACACGGGCATCGACTACACGCACGCCGACTTCGGTGGTGCGGGGACGGTCGAGGCCTACCAGGCGGCGAAGGCCGCCGACGCCGGTCCGTGGACTCCGACAGCGAAGGTCGTGGGCGGTTACGACTTCGTGGGCGATGACTACAACGCCGACCCGAACGCCGCGCCGCCGGACCAGCCCTTCCAGCCGGTCCCGCACCCCGATCCCAACCCGCTTGACTGCAACAGCCACGGCACGCACGTGGCGGGCACCGCGGCGGGCTTCGGCGAGAACGCCGACGGCAGCACGTACACGGGTCCGTACAACACCTCGACGCCGTTCGACACGATGAAGATCGGACCTGGCGTGGCGCCGCAGGCCAGCCTCTATGCGCTGAAGGTCTTTGGCTGCTCGGGTTCGACCAACGTCGTGTCGGAAGCCTTGGACTGGGCTTTGGACCCCAACGGTGACGGCAACATCTCCGACCACCTGGACGTCGTCAACATGTCGCTGGGCTCTGACTACGGGTCACCGCAAGACCCAGACTCCGTCGCGTCTGACAACGCGATGAAGGCGGGTGTCGTCGTGGTCGTGGCCGCCGGCAACGGCGGAGACCTGTACGACGTCGGTGGCTCACCTGGCAACGCCGAGCGGGTAATTGGCGTCGCGGCGTCCGATGACAGCACGGACTGGTTTGACGGCCTGCGGGTCGACTCGCCAGCCAGCATCGCCGGCGTGAAGCCGGTCGAGTACTCGATCTCGTTCGACATGGCAGGCAAGCCGGACGTGACGGGCCAGCTCTACCAGCTCACCGATCCCACTAACCCCGACGGTTGCCAGCCGTACTCCGCGGCGGATGCGGCCGGTGTGAAAGGCAAGGTGGCCTGGGTTGAGTGGACCGACAACGACGCGACCCGTCGTTGTGGTTCGGCCACTCGCGCCAATAACGCGACCGCCGCAGGAGCGATTGGCATCGTCGCGCACGACGACGAGGACCGGTTCGCCGCCGGACTCACTGGCAACTCGTCGATCCCGATGGTCTTGATCACCAAGAGCGCGGGTGACCAGATTCTCGGGGTTGGCGTCGACAACACCACGGTGACTTTCAGCGCCAGCCTGCACCTGGTGACGTCGCTGTCGAACCCGGCTTTCAACGATGAGATCGTCGGCTTCAGCTCCCGCGGTATAACGGACGGCGTGATCGGCAAGCCCGACCTCGCCGCGCCGGGCAACACGATCCTCTCGGCGGGCATGGGCACTGGCAACGGCGGCCTGAACGACAGTGGGACGTCGATGGCCACGCCGCACGCTGCCGGCCTGGCGGCATTGGTTGTTGAGGCGCATCCGAACTGGAGCACCGAGAAAATCAAGGCCGCGATGATGAACACGGCTACGCAGGACGTCTTCGCCGGCCCGGGCCAAACCGGCACTGTCGAGGCCCCCGAGCGGGTCGGCGCGGGCCGCGTCGTCGCTGACGCAGCGGTCGAGCAGCAGGTGCTCGCGTACAACAGCACCGACCGCGGCGCCGTGGGAGTCTCGTTCGGCGTTGTCAACGTCGTCAACCACTCGTCGATGACAAAGCAGGTCGAGGTCAACAACACCAGCAACCACAAGGCGAGTTACAAGGTCGCGTATGTGCCTTCGACCGCCGTGCCGGGCGTTCAGGTGACGTTGAGCACCAACTCGGTGACCGTGCCGGCGCACTCGCGGGCCACGTTCACCGTTCGGTTGACCGCCAACGCATCGCAGATGACGCACACCCCCGACCCGGCGATCGACACGACCGTCGACATCGGCGGCGGTCAGATGTTGCCTCGGCAGTTCATCAGCGAGGCCAGCGGGCGCGTCGTGCTAACGCCGCAAGGTTCGACCGCTGGTTCTGCGCTGCGGGTGCCGGTGTACTCGGCGCCTCGGCCGGTGTCGAAGATGTCGGCGCACCAGGTTGGTGGCATCCAATTGCACAAAGACGGCACCGTCACTGGCCAGCTGAAGCTGACCGGCAATGGCGTCTCGTCGGGCAGTGGCGCCGCAACCGAGCAGTCGCTCGTGAGCGGTTACGAGCTGCAGGGCACCAGTCCTAAGCTGCCCAACTGCACGGCGACAGTCGTCACCGGTTGCATTCCGTTCCCCGACGAGCGGGCGGTCGACCTCAAACAGGTCGGCGTCAGCTCTGACGGCACGGCGGCGTATTTCGCAATCAACACCTGGGGTGAATGGCGGACGCCGGCGTCGTATGTCGAGTTCGACGTTTTGATCGACACGAACAACGACGGGAAGCCGGACTTCGTGTTGTTCAACAGCCGGCTCAGTGGCACTGACGTTTTCGTCAGTGAGCTGTTCAACCTCGCGACGAACAACGTCGACGACGTCGAACTGCTGAACATCGTCGACGGCTCGTTGGACACCGACGTGTTCAACACCGACGTGATGGTCATGCCGGTGTCGATCGCGGCGCTCGGCATGACGGGCAGCACCAGGCTCCAATACCAGGTGCAGTCGCAGTCGATTTACGGGACAACGGACTCGATCGACAAGTGGATGTCGTTCGACCCGATGCACCCCGGACTGCAGTTGACCCAAGGTGGAGTCAACGACGTCCTGTACCCAGACCTACCGGGTCAGGTGCTCACCGTCGTTGCCAATCCGTTGGCACTGCTGCGTGATCGCTCCGACACCTTGATGCTCGTCCACGACATGAACCAGACGGGCGCCCGAGTGGAGAACGTGTCGCTTCTGGGCGGCATCCATCACTGAGCCCCAGTAGCAAACGCGGGGCGCGGCCCGTCAGGGCCGCGCCCCGCGGCGTCGTCCGACACGTCGTTTGCCCACGATGTGAGATCGACCGACTGGTTCCTGAGACCGATCGGTAAGGTGTCGGTCATGGCGCGCAGTGTGCGGCTGGCCGTGATCGCCGGAGACGGCATCGGCCCCGAGGTGGTGGCAGAGGGGCTGAAAGTCCTCGATGCGGTCGCTCCTGCCTACGACGTGAAGTTCGAGCGCACCGAGTACGACCTTGGCGCGCGGCGCTGGCACGCGAGCGGCGAGACGTTGCCCGACTCCGTGCTCGACGAGCTTCGCCAACACGACGCGATCCTGCTCGGCGCCGTCGGCGACCCGAGCGTGCCGAGCGGCGTCCTCGAGCGCGGGCTGCTTTTGCGGCTGCGGTTCGAACTCGACCACTTCGTCAACCTGCGTCCGGTGAAGCTCTTCCCCGGTGTGGCAAGCCCGCTGGCGGGTCTTGGCCCTGACGACATCGACTTCGTCGTGGTGCGAGAGGGCACCGAGGGCGCGTACGCCGGGGCCGGCGGGTTCCTTCGCAAGGGCACGCCGCACGAGATCGCCACCGAGGAAAGTGTCAACACCGCCTTCGGTGTCGAGCGGGTGGTGCGCGACGCGTTCGCCCGCGCGGGCGCGCGTCCCCGCAAGAAGCTCACGCTGGTGCACAAGAACAACGTGCTCGTGCACTCGGGCGACCTCTGGAGCCGCACCGTAAAGCGCGTCGCAGCCGACTTCCCGAGCGTGAGCGTCGATTACACGCATGTCGACGCCGCCACGATCTACTTCGTCACCGACCCGCAGCGCTTCGACGTCATCGTCACTGACAACCTGTTCGGCGACATCCTCACCGACCTGGGCGCGGCGATCGCCGGCGGCATCGGGCTCGCCGCGAGCGGCAACGTCAACCCCGAGCGCACCACACCGTCCATGTTCGAGCCGGTGCACGGCAGCGCGCCCGACATCGCGGGCCAAGCGATCGCCGACCCCACCGCCACGGTGCTCTCCGTGGCAATGCTGCTCGACCACCTCGGGTTGGCCGAGGCGGCCGCCCGCGTCGAGTCGGCCGTCGCCGCCGACCTCGCGACCCGAGGCCCCGACATTGACTCGACCTCTGGCCGAGTACAGCAGCCGGTCCGCCGCGCGACCCACGAGGTCGGCGACGCCCTGGCTTCACACGTCGCAGACTGACGTCTCCGCGGGCTGACCGGCTTTCCGCGCCCGTCCGCTCCCGCGGATGGGCTAGCGTCGAAACCACCACAGCCGTGAGGATTGATCCATGACCATCGAGTTCGCGCGCAACTTGTCGTCGCAGCCGCTCGCACCCGAAAAGCGGGCCGCGGCGTTGGAGAACCCCGGTTTCGGCCGGGTTTACACCGACCACATGGTCACCATCACCTGGACCCCGGATGCCGGCTGGCATGACGCCCAGGTCCGCCCGTACGGCCCGCTGTCGCTCGACCCCGCGACCGCCGTCTTCCACTACGGCCAGTCGATCTTCGAGGGGTTCAAGGCCTACGTTCAGCCCGACGGGTCGATCAAGACGTTCCGTCCAGACGCGAACGGACGCCGCTTCCAGCGCTCGGCGCACCGCCTCGCGCTTCCAGACCTGCCGGTCGACGATTTTGTCGCCGCCGCAGACCTGTTGATCTCGACGGACCGCGACTGGGTGCCCGCGGCGGAAGAGAAGAGTCTGTACGTCCGGCCGTTCATGATGGCGACCGAGGCGTTCCTCGGGGTGCGGCCGGCCAACCACGTCACCTTCTTGGTGATCGCCTCGCCCGCGGGCGCGTACTTCGCGGGTGGCCTGCACCCGGTCTCGATCTGGCTGTCGGAGGAGTACACGCGGGCGGCGCCCGGCGGCACCGGCGCGGCCAAGTGCGCCGGTAACTACGCGGCCAGCCTGCTCGCGCAACAGGAGGCGAGCGCGAACGGTTGCGACCAGGTGGTTTTTCTCGACGCTGTCGAGAAAAAGTGGGTCGAAGAGCTCGGCGGCATGAACGTCTACTTTGTGTTCGACGACGGCACCCTCGCGACGCCACCGACGTCCGGCTCGATTCTTGAAGGAGTGACGCGCGACGCGATTGTCGCGTTGGCGGCCGAGCGTGGGCACCCAGTCGAGGAGCGGCCGGTCAGCATCGACGAGTGGCGCGCTGGGGTGGCGTCTGGCCGGATCACCGAGGTCTTCGCCTGCGGCACCGCGGCGGTCGTCACCCCGCTCGGCCGGCTGGCCTGGCGCGGCGGGGAGCTGTCAATCGGCGACGGCCACACCGGCAAGGTGACCCAAGACATTCGCGACGCGCTGCTCGCAGTGCAATACGGTCACGCGGCCGACACCCACGGCTGGATGCACACCGTCTGCTGAGGGCTAACTCGGGCGGACGCGCAGCCCCTGCATGCCGCCGTCGACCGCGAGCGAGATGCCCGTGATCGACGCGGCGGCAGGGGAGGCGAGATAGGCGATCGCCTCCGCGACTTCTTGGGCAGCGACCAGCCGGCGCATCGGTTGGCGCGCCTCAAGCGCCGACCGCTCGGCGGCGGGGTCGGCGGCGGAGTCGAGCAGTCGGCTCACCCACGGTGTGTCGACGGTGCCTGGGTTCACGCAATTGACCCGGACGCCGTCGCCCACGTGGTCAGCGGCCATCGCGAGTGTGAGGGCGTAAACGGCGCCTTTGGTGGCCGAGTAAAGAGCGCGATTCGGCAGTCCGGCGAGCGCTGCGACGGAGCAGGTGTTGACGATGGCCGCGTGCTGCGATCGGCGCAGGTGCGGCAGCGCGGCCCGGCTCATCCGCACCATGCCGACAACGTTGACGTCGAAGACGCGGTGCCATTCCGCGTCGTCGTTCTCAGCGACCGTCCCAAGTGCCCCGACACCCGCGTTGTTGACAACGACGTCGAGTTGGCCGAACCGCCCGACCACGTCGTCGACAGCCGCGCGAACGGAGTCGTCGTCCGACACGTCGGCATGAATGCCGGTCAGGGCGGGCTCATCGACGTCCGATAGGTCTAGGCATGCGACCCGCGCCCCGCGACTCGCCAGCAACCGCGCGGTTTCCAGCCCGATGCCTGACGCGCCACCGGTGATGATGGCGACCAGGCCGTCAAAGTCTTGGGTCATCCCGCTTCCGCCGCCTTCTCCCGGGGTTATGTGACGCGCGCGGCCTCGTTGTGGCACACTGGCCGGGTGCTAGCCGCATCGATTATCACCTAGGCGCGCCGGTCAAGATCCACGACCAGCGCGCCCGACCTCTCGCACCCGCGAGGGGTCGTTTTGTTTTGTGGGCACTGTTAGGAACTCCGAAGAAGTCGAGGTAGCGATGATGGAAGCCGTTCGAGACGCCGCCCGCGAGAGGGCGGCTCGCGACATGTTCCATGTTTATGACACGACGCTGCGCGACGGCGGCCAAGGTGAGGGCATGGCGCTCACCGTCGCCGACAAGCTGGCCATCGCGCAGCACCTCGACGACCTGGGAGTCGGCTTCATCGAGGCCGGCTGGCCGGGCGCGATGCCGAAAGACACCGAGTTCTACCGTCGGGCGCGCACCGAGCTCACCTTAAAGAACGCGACGCTGAGCGCCTTCGGCTCGACGCGCAAGGCCGGCGTCAAAGCGGCCGACGACCCTCAGGTCGCGGCGTTGCGCGACTCCGAAGCGCCCGTCGTGTGTCTGGTGGCAAAAAGCTACGACCGACACGTCATCGAGGCGCTGAAGACCACACTCGACGAGAATCTCGCGATGATCCGCGACACCGTCTCGCACCTGAGGAGTGAAGGGCGCCGAGTTTTCCTTGACGCGGAGCACTTCTTCGACGGATACCGGGTCAACCGCGACTACGCGCTCGAGTGCGTTCGCACGGCCGTCGAGGCCGGTGCCGACGTCGTCACGTTGTGCGACACCAACGGCGGCACGTTGCCGACCCGTCTGCAAGACGTCGTGCACGAGGTCTTGCAGGCCACCGGGGCGCGGCTCGGTATCCACTGCCACGACGACGCCGGGTGTGCGGTGGCGAACACGATAGCGGCGGTCGAGGCGGGCGCCACGCACGTGCAGGGTGTTGTCAACGGGTACGGCGAGCGGTCAGGAAACGCGAACTTGGCAACCGTGGTCGCGAACCTTCAGCTGAAGATGGGCATGCAGGTGCTGCCAGACGGCGCGATGGGCGAACTTGTCCGGGTGAGCCACGCGGTCGCCGAGATCGCGAACCAGCCGCCCCGCGCTTACCAGCCGTACGTCGGATTGTCGGCGTTCGCGCACAAGGCTGGTTTGCACGCCTCCGCCATCAAGGTGTCTCCCGACTTGTACCAGCACATCGACCCGGCGCTCGTCGGCAACGACATGCGGATGCTCGTCTCGGAGATGGCTGGTCGGGCGAGCGTCGAGATCAAGAGCCGTGAGCTCGGTTTCGACCTTTCGCAAGACAAAGCGACCGTCGGTCGAGTCGTCGAGCGGGTGAAGGACCTTGAGGCGAAGGGCTTCATGTTCGAGGCGGCTGACGCGTCCTTCGAGCTGCTGTTGCGCGAGGAAGTCGCCGGTGTGCCCACCGAGTACTTCAAACTCGAGTCGTGGCGGGTCATCGTCGAGCGACGTGCCGACGGCGAGGTGGTCTCCGAGGCGACCGTGAAGGTCGACGTCAAGGGGGAGCGCATTGTGTCGACGGGGGAGGGCAACGGCCCGGTCAACGCCCTCGACCGTGCGCTTCGGCAGGCCCTTGAGCGGCTTTACCCGCAGCTCGGCCAGCTTGAGCTCGTCGACTACAAGGTGCGCATCCTCGACGGCGCGCATGGCACGGGCGCGGTCACTCGCGTGCTGATCGAGACGAGCGACGGCGAGGCCGAGTGGAACACCATCGGCGTCGACAACAACATCATCGCGGCGTCGTGGGGCGCGATGGAGGACGCGTACAACTACGGCCTGCTCCGCCAACACGCCGGCGGCTAGCTGTAGCTCAGGAGCGCGCGGATCTCGTCGTCCGTTGTCGCGCTGAAATCGTCGTAGTGGTAGCCGACGGCGAAGAAGTCGGCCGGCGTGATCGGGCAAACGACGTCCGCGGCTGTCCGCAGTCTCGCGACGGTGTCAGGAGCGCCGACGGGAACGGCCACCGTCACCGCGTCGGCCGCGCGCTGGCGCACCGATTGAATCGCAGCTCGCATCGTGGCGCCTGTCGCGAGGCCGTCATCGACGAGCACCACGTGTTTGCCGCGGATGTCGCGAGGCGAACGGTCAGCGCGATAGAGGTCCGCGCGACGCGACAGCTCGGACGCCGCGACGTGCCGCACGCTGTCGACGTCGGATGCGGAAAGTCCTAACTCGCGCACCGTGGCGTCGTCGAGGAACTCGACAACACGGCCGCCGACCTCGGCGATCGCGCCGAAGGCAAACTCGGGTTGGGCGGGCGCGCCGAGTTTGCGGACGACGCACACGTCGAGCGGCGCATCGAGTGCGTGGGCGACCCCGGCGGCGACCGGCACGCCGCCTCTGGCCAGGCCGACGACTACCAGGTCGCCATGGTGCTCGGCCAACTGACGGCGCAACAGATCGCCGAGCAGGTGGCCGGCCTCAACACGGTCGCGAAAGCCGTTCACCGCACGTCCTCGCAGCCACGCACCAGGCTGCGTCGGGTGGCAGATAGCCTCATGTGGTGCGCATCGCAAGATTCTCCTACGGTGAGGCCGCGTCGGCGAACTTCGCCTTCGGCGCGATTGACGGTGACCAGATCGCGGTGATCGACGGGCATCCGTTCGGCGATGTTTCGCTCACGGGCACCCGGTTGCCGCTGTCTGGTGTGCGGCTGCTGCCGCCGATCCTGCCCAGCAAAATCGTCGCCATCGGCAAGAACTACGCCGACCACGCTCGCGAAATGGGCGGCGAGCCGCCCGCCGAGCCGGTGCTGTTCTTGAAGCCGTCGACGTCGGTGATCGGGCCGGGCGGCTCGATCGTCTATCCGTCGTTGTCGCAGCAGGTCGACTTCGAGGGCGAACTCGCCGTCGTCATCGGTCGGCTCTGCCGTGACGTTCCGGTCGACCGGGCGACCGACGTGGTGCTTGGCTACACCTGCGCCAATGACGTCACTGCCCGCGACTTGCAGCGTTCCGACGGTCAGTGGTCTCGGGCGAAAGGCTTCGACACGTTCTGCCCGTTGGGCCCGTGGATCGACACTGAGGTAGACCCGAGCGACTTGGCGATAACGACCACGGTCAACGGCGAAACCAAGCAGGATGCCCGCACCTCGTTGTTGTTGCACGACGTCGGCGAGCTGATCGCGTTCGCCAGCGCGGTGATGACGTTGCTGCCCGGCGACGTTATCTTGACCGGCACGCCGGCCGGCGTCGGGCCGGTGGTGGCAGGCGACGAGGTTTCGGTGACGATCGAGGGCATTGGCACGCTGACGAACACGGTGGCGTCTCGATGACCGTGCGGCTGCGCGTCGCGCCATCGCCGACCGGTGACCCGCATGTCGGCACCGCGTACATGTCCCTCTTCAACCTGGCTTTCGTACGCCAACAGGGCGGCCAGTTCATCCTGCGCATCGAAGACACCGACCGCGCGCGCTATGTCGAAGACAGCGAGCGGCAGATCTTCGAAACGCTGCGCTGGCTGGGTCTCGAGTGGGACGAGGGCCCCGACAAGGGCGGTCCCTTCGGGCCATACCGGCAGTCGGAGCGGCTCGACACCTACGCGCCATTCGTCAAGCAGTTGCTCGAGTCGGGCCACGCGTACTACTGCTGGTGTTCGCCCGAGCGGCTCGCCGCGATGCGGGAGGAACAGCAGCGGGCGAAGCGGCCGACCGGCTACGACCGGTTGTGTTATGGGAAAACTCGCGAGGAGCGGGCCTTGTTGCCAGGGTTCGCCGAGACTCCCGTCGTCCGTATGCTCATACCGGACGACGTGTCGCTCACTTTCACCGACCTGATTCGCGGCGAGCTGTCGGCGCCACGGCCTGACGACCAGGTGATCGTGAAGGGCGACGGTTTCCCGACCTATCACCTGGCGGTCGTGGTCGACGACCACCTCATGGGCATCACCCACGTCGTGCGGGGCGAGGAGTGGATTTCCTCGACGCCGAAGCATCTTTTGCTCTACGACTGGTTGGGTTGGGAGCGCCCGGCTTTCGCGCACATGCCGTTGTTGCGCAACACCGACCGCTCGAAGATCTCCAAGCGGAAGAACCCCGCGGCCCGGTTGCTGTGGTTCCGCGAACAGGGCTACCTGCCGGAGGCTTTGCGGAATTTCCTTGCGCTGATGGGTTATTCGATGCCCGACGGCGAGGAAGTGTTTAGTTTCGAGGAGATGGTCGCCGCTTTCGACTGGTCGCGGGTCAACCCGGTTGGCCCGGTCTTCGACCTCACCAAGCTCGATTGGCTGAACGGTCACTACATCCGCACGCTCACGTCGTCCGACTTGGCGTCGCGCATGTTGCCGTACCTGCAGGAGGCGGGCATGGTCGCCGACCCCCCGTTGTCCGAGGCAAAGGCGTTGCTGGCGGCGGCGACGCCGCTCGTGCAGGAGCGGATCGCGCTGCTGTCCGAGGTCGTGCCGATGCTCGGCTTCTTGTTCGTCTCGGACGACGCGTTCGCCGTCGAACCGGAGGCCGCGGCGAAAGCGCTGGGCGAGCCGGGGCGGCCTGTGCTCGTCGCGGCGCTTGCCGCGCTAGAACCGCTGTCCGAGTGGCGGGCCGATGCGATCAAGGAGGCGCTTGAGGTGGCCCTGGTCGGTGGGCTGGGGCTGAAGCCCCGGCTCGCGTTCACGCCACTGCGGGTGGCCGTCACCGGGCGGACGATCTCGCCGCCGTTGTTCGAGTCGATGGAGTTGCTCGGGAGGGAGCGGTCGCTGAAGCGGCTGCGAGCGGCGAGCACCTGACCGGTGCGGCTGCTGTTTTGGCCGGGTTAGAGGCGTCGGATACACTCGACCAGCGGTCGGAAGCGCCTGTCCGATCCGGTGGGGTATGGGGTAATTGGCAGCCCGGCTGATTCTGGTTCAGCTAGTCTAGGTTCGAGTCCTGGTACCCCAGCCAGGCCGGTGAGGTGTCGGCCGAGGTTGGATGTTTTGTGATGTCGCCCGCGATGGTTGGAGCTGGCGACGTCGCGTCGGCCCCGTTGTCTAGCGGCCTAGGACGCCGCCCTCTCAAGGCGGTAGCGCCGGTTCGAATCCGGTCGGGGCTACACATGGCAGAACCCCCCAAGCGGTCGTTTGGGGGGTTCTGCCATCTGTGGGTCAGCGGTCGTAGTGTCCGGCGGCGATGTCGTCGAGCAGCGTCGGCCCGCTCGGCGTCCAGTCGAAACGCTGGCGAGTGAGCTGACTCGAGGCGGTCGCGTCGACGCCGAGAAACCGGCCGACGAACGGGATCTTCGCCGCGAGGTCGTCGGCCGACATAGACGTCGCCGGAAGACCGAGCCGGACTGCGAGCGCTTCGGCGATCTCCCGCAGCGGAACGCCCTCTTCGCCGACGACGTGCAGGATCGTGCCCGCCGGCGCGTCTTCGAGTCCTAGCCGGACGAGGCGAGCCGCGTCCGACCGATGCACGGCGGGCCACTGATTGGCGCCGTCGCCGGCATACGGCACCCGACCCATTTTCCGCGCTGCATCGGCGAGGACGGCGATGAAACCGTGGTCGTCTTTGTCGTGAACCGAGGCGGCAAACCGAGCGCTGACGACCCGCACGTCGCGGCTGGCGTAATCCATCGCCAAGTTTTCCGCACCTCCTCGGGCGGAGTCGGGGCCGATCGCGGGGCTCGTGTCGTTCTCGGTGACCGGTCGGCCAAGGCTGAATCCGGCGACTCCTGAGGCGAAAACGAGCGGTCGACGAGAACCGGCGAGCGTCTCGGCGATCGCCTCAACCGACGCGCGCTCGGCTCGATTGGACTCACTCGGATTGGCCCAGTCGTGCTTGTTGGCCAAGTGGACCACGCCGTCGGCAGCCGCCGCGCCAGCGCGGATGGCGCCTAGGTCGTCGAGATCACCGAGGTGGACGCTGGCCCCGAGTCGCTTCACGATCGACGCCGAATCCTCCGACCGGGCCAGCCCGGTCACCGCGTGACCGGCGGCGATCAGCTCGGAGACGACAGCCGTGCCGATGAATCCGGATGCTCCTGTGACGAAGACATGCATGAAATTGCTCCTCTGATGGTGACGTCAGTCTCTGACATCACCACGGTAGCAGCTGATGTCAGCATCTGTCATCACTGGTCGACTCGCGGTACCCTCGGCACCGGCGAAAGAGAGTCAGCCCGGCGAAGGAGAGACCGGATGGGACGTTGGGCGCCGGGCGCGGCGCAGCGGCTGCCACAGGCTGCTATGGAGCTGTTCGCTGAGCGCGGCTTCGAGGCGACGACGGTCGCCGAGATCGCCGACCGCGCGGGAGTCACCGAGCGGACGTTCTTCCGTTACTTCGCTGACAAACGTGAGGTCTTGTTCGCCGGTCAGGAGCAGTTCGCGTCGGCGTTCATCGACGCGATCGACGCCGCGCCCGATGGCGCAGCGCTCGCCGACCTGGTCGCCGCGGCGGCCGCCGCAGGTGGAGCGGTGTTGCAGCAGGCCCGCGGTCGCGAGTTCGCCCGTGCCAGGCATGCGGTCATCGCCGCGAACGAGCAACTGCAGGAGCGCGAGTTGCTCAAGCTGGCAAAGCTCGCGGCGGCGGTCGCGGAGAGGCTCAAGGCGCGTGGCGTCACAGCGGTCGCCGCGCAGCTCGGTGGCGATCTCACCGTGTCAGTGTTCAGCGACGCGTTCAACCGCTGGATAGCGCCCGGCGAGACGCGCGACCTCGTTGCGCTTCAGCGCGAGAGTCTCGCCGCGCTCGGCGAACTCGCCGCGGGTGTCACGCAACCGCTGAAGGCCCGCCGAGCATGACCGACGCGAAGGCAGTCGGACCCTCGGAGTACGACGCGATTCTGGAGAAGCTGGATCGGGCGATTCGCGACGCGCGTGGCGCAGTGTCGGGCGCGAGCGGCTCGAGAGAATGGTCGACATGGCATTTCAACTGGCCCGCTTGGGCGATGCAGGTCACGAACGCCCGTACGCGTTGCTCGACGGCGCGGCCTTCCCCCTTGACGGGCTCACCGCCGACATCGATGGCGCATTTCTCGAGAACGACGGGGTGAAACGCGCGCGGGAGGAGGTCGAGGCTGGCCGCATTGCGTCGTCCGGTCGGTTGGAAGCGCTTGGCTTGCGCGTTGGTGCTCCGATCGGCAGCGTCGGCAAAGTCGTGTGCATCGGCCTGAACTATCGCGATCACGCGGCTGAGACCGGCGCCAAGTTGCCAACCGAGCCAGTGATTTTCATGAAGGACCCGAGCACGATCGTCGGCCCGAACGACGACGTGTTGATTCCGCGCAAATCGACGAAGACCGACTGGGAGGTTGAACTGGCCGTCGTCATCGGCAAAACAGCCAGGTATCTCGATGACGAGCGTTCGGCGCTCGCCTGCGTCGCCGGATACGCCGTCGCCAACGACGTTTCGGAACGCGAGTTTCAACTCGAGCGCGGTGGTCAGTGGGTCAAGGGCAAGAGCTGCGAGACCTTCAACCCGCTCGGCCCGTGGCTGGTGCCGGCCGACGATGTCGCCGATCCGCAATCCCTCGGCCTGCAACTCTCCGTCAACGGCGAGCCGAAGCAAGACGGCAACACCTGCGACATGTTGTTCGGCGTTGCGTACGTCGTCCGATACGTCAGCCAGTTCATGGTGCTTCGACCGGGCGACGTCATCAACACGGGCACGCCGGCGGGAGTGGCGCTAGGGCAACCGGATCCGAAGCCGTACCTGCGCCCGGGCGACGTGATGGAGCTGGAGATCGAGGGGCTCGGCCGGCAGCGGCAACTCCTCCGCCAGGCGTGAGCTCGTTGCAACGACTGCAACGCTTGCGAAAAGTCGTGTCGTACGCCGTCGCTGTCTAGGTTGTATCCATGACCCAGACCGAATGGTGGCGCGACGCCGTTATCTACCAGATCTACGTCCGCAGCTTCTCCGACAGTGACGGCAGCGGCGTCGGAGACTTGCCCGGCATCACCACGCGTTTGCCGTGGCTCGCCGACCTGGGCGTCGACGCGGTCTGGCTGACGCCGTTCTACCCATCGCCGATGGCCGACGGCGGGTACGACGTGGCCGACTACCGCGACGTCGAGCCATCCCTTGGAACGCTTGCCGACTTCGACGCGCTCGTCGACCGCGCGCACGACCTTGGCCTCAAGGTGATCGTCGACATAGTGCCGAATCACACGTCATCGCAGCACGACTGGTTTCAATCGGCGCTTGCGGCGCCTGCGGGATCCCCGGCTCGGGCCCGCTACATCTTTCGCGACGGCAAGGGTGATCCGGGTGACCCTGGCGCCGATCCGCCGACTGACTGGCACTCGAACTTCGGCGGATCGGCCTGGACCCGCGTCGCGGACGGACAGTGGTACCTGCACATGTTCGCGCCAGAGCAGCCTGACCTCGACTGGACGCATCCTGATGTGCACGCCGAATTCCAAGGAGTGTTGCGTTTCTGGCTCGACCGAGGAGTCGACGGGTTTCGCATCGACGTCGCG
>JAICYF010000267.1 GCA_025934355.1 Acidothermaceae bacterium | reverse complement strand
TCGTTGGTAGAGCCAGACACCGCCGTTTGACCCTCGCGCGTTACGCCGTTTGGGTGGACCTGGTCAAGACGGTCGGCGGAACCGCCGAGTTCCGTATGGACAATCCTGCATCGTCCATACGGAGTCCGACATGCCACGTGCGCCCAGGTTCCTTTCGTCTCGCACGCTGGCGATCGTCGCGACAGTAGCGCTGACTGCGACCGTGGTGGTGACGGAAGCCGCGCGCAGCTTCTCGTCGCCCGCTGACGCGGTTCCGGTCTCCGCTCAAACGCAACATCACTTTTTCGCGGTCGCCTCGCCCGGCAAGACGGCACAGAACCTCGCCGCGACAGAGATTGGAACCCGGTTCCAGGTCGCCAAGCCCGGCAGCGTGACAGGCGGGCGCTTCTTCCTCAGCGCGGGCGACCGCACACAGCACGTGGCGACCTTGTGGGATGCGGCAGGCCATCGTCTGGCCACCGCCACCTTCGGCGGGTCCGGAAGAGCTGCCTGGATTACGGCACGCTTCGCGAAGCCGATCGCGGTCTCGCCGGCGAAGTCGTACACGATCTCTTATCGGACGAGCGCGCAGCTGGTCAGCCAAGCGGGGAGGACGGCGAGCACCGGCGCGGCAAACGGCGTCGTCGCGGCCCAAACGGTCTATCGCGTTGGCGGCGCCGGTTTCCCCACGTCGCCCTGGCGCGACCGCAACACGTACGCCGAAGTCATGTTCCAGACGACGAACCCGTCGGCATCGCATTCGCCTTCCGCTTCAGCGAAGCCGTCTACGCAGCCATCGAACTCCACGCACCCGAGCGCCTCGCCGTCATCGCAAGGCGGCAACCCGGCTCCTACGCAAGGTAAGCCGTCCGGTTCGCCTGCGCCGACGACCGCTCCGACGACCGCTCCGATTCCGTCGTCCAAGCCGAGTGCACAGCCCTCGTCGTCTGCCACACCGAAACCGTCTCCCTCGCCCTCGCGAACCAGTGTTCCTTCGTCCACGCCGACCTCGTCGCCGACGAAGTCGCCCGTGTCGTCCGCAGCTCCGGCTCAGAACGGTTGCATCGCGAAGCCCTCGTCCTGCGGATACCCAGACGCGAGCAACACTGGTGTGCCCGCGGGGACGACCCTTACGAAGTCCGGCAGCATTACGCTGTCAACGCCTGGACAGGTCGTTTCCGGCCTCGACGTGACTGGCACGGTTTCTATTACTGCCAGCCGGGTCACCTTCAAGAACTCCGTCGTTCATGGCTCCATCTCAGTCGCGTACGGCTCGCAAACCGGAGTTTTGATCGACCATGTCGAGGTAATCGGCGATGGACGCAATCCCGGTATCACGGGCGCAGGCTTCACGGTTAACGCCGCGAACATCCACGGCACCGCAGACGGCATCGACGTCGAAAACAACGACGCGGTTACGAACTCGTACATTCACGGCCTCGTGGTGCCGTCGGGGGCGCATGTCGACGGCATCCAAAGTGCGGGTGGCAACGCTCTGTTGATCAGTCACAACACGATCGACGCGTCCTGCGGCGGTTGCAACAGCGCCGTTATCATCGGTGCCGACCTTGGTCCGTTTACCGGAGTCCAGACGTTATCCGACAACTTGTTCGCGGGCGGCGGATACACCGCCTACGCTGGTACAGGTGGTTATGCCGCGACGAATATGATCGCCTTTAAGGACAACCGGTTTGTCAACGACGCCGGATACGGGCCGTGCAGCTTCAACATCCAAGTCACGTTCACCGGAAATGTTTGGGACAACTCTGGCGCCGCGCTATCGTGCTCGGCGAATTAGGCGATCGCTCGAGTAGAGAGAGGATGCGCTCCCCATTGGTCTCGTGGTCGGCGGCGGAACAATCGCCTGCCGAAGACCGTGCCCAGGAAGACGATGGGGACCGCAAGGATCGCATGTTCGATCGCGTCGTACCGGGTCACTTCGGCACGTGGCGTTTGGGTGAGAATCTGCGTGCCAATCGTCGTCCCGGGTGGCGCTCCCGCGTCGTGCTGTAGACCCGCGAGCGCGGACTCGAGTTGCTTCTCGAGGGTAAGAAGCGCTTGTTGGGCACGAGCCGCGTCTTTCGACTTCGTCGAGAGTAGTAGCAGGGGCTCGTTAATCGAGTCGTCAAGGACCACCGTGTGCTCAGCGCCAACCTGCTCTCGCGCTGAGGGTGTGGCCAGTTGCAACGCGACGACGTCAGCGGCCGAGAAGAGCGCGGGGTTGTCGTCGATGTAGGCATTTCCGCCGGGCGGCGACAGCAAAAGCACTGATGCGTGCGCCTCGAATGGCTTGGGCGTGGCGACGAACACCAAGCCGCCAACCGAGACCGCCCCGAGAACGCACGCCGACCACCACGCGGCGCTCGACCGTCGGACTCGGGACCAGGTTCCGGTCAGACTCGTCGTGCGTCGGTGGCCTGTGGGCTGCGGGATGACCAAAAGAGCCTCGCGTGGATCAGTCGGCGTCGCCGATCCGTCAATACGCCAAGCCTAGCTGGCGCCGAGGCTGAGCTGATGGGAAAACCGGTCTTCGACCGTCACCCACGGGTATCCTGCAGCCATTGAGGTGCCGCGAGCGCGCCCAGGGCCGCCCTGTGGATTCGGCCATTCGGAGCAGTCGTCCTAGGGGGACCTGTCGGCATGGTTCGTGTTGAGCATGCGGGTGAACCTTCCCGCGTCCTGGCGGTCGCATTGCGAGACCCATTCGACGTGTCAACATTCAGCGGTCTCAGCGCCCGGCTCTTTGCCGGCGTGCGCGAGTGCGGCGTCGACGTCGTAGGAGCGCCATCGCGCGACCTGCGGTGGACCGACTTCCTCGCGGGGGCGTTGAACCTGCGGGGCCTCATGACCGGGCGGTTCTCGGGCCGGTACGCGCCGAAAGTCAACCCCAGGTGGTTCTGGTCTCGGTCGACCTTCGAACTGCTCAGTCAAAGGTTCGAT
>JAICYF010000030.1 GCA_025934355.1 Acidothermaceae bacterium | reverse complement strand
GATCGTCCGGCCGGGGCTCATCGTGGCCGCAGCGCGCGGTGCGATCCGCTACTACAAAGGCGAATTGCCTTTGCTGGCAAAGGTTTCCGCGACCGTCGCCGACGAGACCGGCCGCGACGTCCAGCTTGGTCTTGCCGACGGTAGCTATGCCGCCACCCAAGCCGCGTACGCGGCGCACGTCGTCCCACCTGGTGAGGCAGCGGAGTTCCTTGCCCCGCTGCCAATTCGGGCGCTTGAGCGGCCGGATCTCGCTGATCTGCTGACCCGCCTCGGCGTGCGCACGCTTGGCGATTTCGCCGCGCTGCCGCGGGCTGATGTGCTGGCCAGGTTCGGTCCCGACGCCGCCTACGCGCACGATCTCGCGCACGGTTTCGAGGCGCGGCCGCCGTCCGCCCGAAAAGCGCCGCCCGACCTCGCCGTCGAGATGGCGCTCGACTCGCCGATCGAGCGGGTCGACACCGCGACCTTCGTGGCCAAGTCGCTGGCGGAGCAACTGCACGACCGGCTGGTCGGGCGCGGGTTGGCGTGCGTGCGAGTCAGCATCGAGGCGCGCACAGAGAGCGGCGAACAGTTGGCCCGCAGTTGGCGGCACGGCGGAGTGTCGACGGCGGGCTTCTCGTCGTCCGCGGTCGCCGACCGCACCCGCTGGCAACTCGACGGCTGGCTGTCGGGAGGGATTCGCTCGCATCACGGCCGTCCGACCGGTGGCCTGGTGTTCTTGCGGTTGATGCCCGACGAGGTGGTGCCTGACGTTGGGCGACAACTTTCCTTATGGGGCAGCGACTTTGCGCGGGCTGGTGACCCAGATGACATCGAGCAGGTGGAGCGCGCGCTCGCTCGGGTGCAGGGATTGTTGGGGCCCGACGCCGTGGTCACCGCGGTCGTCGGCGGCGGCCGCGAGCCTGGCGAGCAGGTGCGGCTGGTGCCGTGGGGCGAGCCGCGCGAGACGTTGCCCGGCGACTCATGCCCGTGGCCCGGTCGGTTGCCGGCGCCGTCACCGGCCACGGTGCTGGCTTTGCCGCGGGCCGCCGCTGTGACGGCGGTTGACGGGTCGGTCGTCGAGGTCGACGATCGGCTCGCAGTCTCGGCGGCGCCGGGTTTTTTGCGGGTCGAGTCGCGCGCGCCGGTCGAGATCGTCGGGTGGGCCGGCCCGTGGCCGCTGCGCGTCCGGTGGTGGGACGACGCCGCTGCGCGGAAACGCGCCCGGTTCCAGGTGACAACCGCCGACGGCGCCGGCTGGCTGGTCGCTTTTGAAGCTGGCCGGTGGCTGGTCGAGGCCTGCTATGACTAGCGGTCTTTTCTTCCGCCGAGTGATCTCCCACCTGTCTGCTTGCCGAGTGAAGGGTTTGCGCTGTGATTTGGGGCTCATAAGCGACCCAAACCCTTCACTCGGCAAGGGTTTGCGCCTCGGCGAGGGTTTGCGCCTCGGCGAGGTTTGGCCGAGTGGGTGGCGACATGGGGTGGGGTAACCCGGCGATCCCATGGTCGGAGTTGGAGCGCCGCTACGCCGGGCGGCCGAAGACCGGGGGAGCGCCGCCCGACCAGCCCGACGGCGGCGACAGCCCGGCCTGGTCGCGCAAACGCGAGGCCTACCAGCCGCCGGAGCTGCCCGCGGCGCCCCTCGAAGTCGTGCCATACGCCGAGTTGCACTGCCACTCCAACTTCAGCTTCCTCGACGGCGCCAGCGAGCCTGAGGAGTTGGCCGAGGAGGCCGCCCGGCTCGGCCTGACCGCGCTCGCGATCACCGACCACGACGGCTTTTACGGCGTGGTGCGGTTCGCCGAGGCGGCCGCCGAGCTCGGGGTCGCGACCGTGTTCGGGGCAGAGTTGTCGCTCGGCCTGCGCGGGCCGCAAAACGGCGTCGCCGACCCCGAAGGCGAGCACCTGCTGGTGTTGGCCCGCGACCCCGAGGGTTATCGCCGGTTGGCGATGGCGATCAGCGAGGCGCAACTCGCGGGCAAGGAGAAAGGCCGGCCGGTCTATGACCCCGACGCGCTGGCGCAGGCGCACGGTGGTCATTGGCTGGTCCTCACCGGTTGCCGCAAAGCGGCGGTGCCGAAAACCCTTGAAACACAAGGGATTTCGGCAGCGGCGCAGCAACTCGACCAGCTAGTCGAGCTGTTCGGCGCCGACAACGTGGTCGTCGAGCTCACCGACCGCGGCGACCCGCTCGACACCACCCGCAACGACCAGCTGTTCGAGTTAGCGCACCGCCGCGGCATCGGCGTGGTGGCCACCGCCAACGCGCATTACGCCACTCCTGGGCGTGGGGCGCTGGGGGCCGCGCTTGCCGCCGTCCGGGCTCGTCGCAGCCTTGACGACATGGACGGTTGGTTGCCGGCCGCCCCCACCGCGCATCTGCGTTCTGGCGCCGAGATGGCACAGAAGTTCGCCCGCTATCCAGGGGCCGTCGAGCTGGCCGCGCGGCTCGGCAAGGAATGCGCGTTCGACCTGTCGTTGGTCGCCCCAAGATTGCCGGATTTTCCCGTGCCGCCAGGGCATTCAGAGATGAGCTACCTGCGCCACCTCACGATGGAGGGCGCGCTGGAGAAGTACGGTCCGCCAGACGCCGAGCGGCAACCTGGCGCGTACAAGCAGCTCGAGCACGAGCTCGACGTCATCGAAAAGCTCGATTTCCCAGGCTATTTCCTCATCGTCTGGGAGATCGTCGAGTTCTGCCGGGCCAATGACATCTTGTGTCAAGGTCGCGGTTCGGCGGCCAACTCGGCGGTCTGTTACGCCATCGGCATCACCAAGGCCGACCCGGTGTTCTTCAAGCTGCTGTTCGAGCGTTTTCTCGCACCGGAGCGCGACGGCCCGCCTGACATCGACCTCGACATCGAGAGCGGACGACGCGAGGAAGTCATCCAGCACGTGTACGAGCGCTACGGCCGCACGCGCACCGCACAGGTGGCCAACGTCATCACCTACCGCCCCAAGTCGGCGGTGCGCGACATGGCGAAAGCCCTTGGTTACTCGGCAGGCCAGCAAGACGCGTGGTCGAAACAGCTTGACCGTTGGGGTTCGATAACCGCTGACGACGCGGCGCCCGACCACGACGTGCCGCCCGACGTCGTCGCACTCGCCGAGCAGGTGCTGGGTTTTCCGCGACATCTCGGCATTCACTCAGGCGGCATGGTGATCTGCGATCGGCCGGTCACCGAGGTGTGCCCGGTCGAGTGGGCGCGCATGGAGAACCGCACGGTTTTGCAGTGGGACAAGGACGATTGCGCGCGCACCGGCCTGGTCAAGTTCGACCTCCTCGGGCTTGGCATGCTGTCGGCCCTGCATGGCTGCTTCGACTTGATCCGCGAGCACTACGGCGTCGAGCTCACCCTCGACACCATCCCGCGTGAAGATCCGAAGGTTTACGACATGTTGTGTGCCGCCGACTCGGTTGGCGTTTTCCAGGTCGAGAGCCGGGCCCAGATGGCGACGCTGCCGAGACTGAAGCCAAGGGAGTTCTACGACCTGGTCACTGAGGTCGCCATCATCCGGCCGGGCCCGATCCAAGGTGGCTCGGTGCACCCGTTCATCCGGCGGCGCAACGGGTTGGAGCCAGCCACCTATGCCCATCCATTGCTGAAGAACTCACTCGAGCGCACCTATGGCGTGCCGCTGTTCCAAGAGCAAGTGATGCAGATGGCGATCGACGTCGCCGGGCTCACGCCGTCCGAATCAGACCAGCTGCGGCAGGCGATGAGCGCGAAACGCTCGACCGCGCGCATGGAGCGCATGCGCGACAAGCTCTACACCGGCATGGCGAAGAACGGCATCACCGGCGCGGTGGCCGACGAGATCTACGAGAAGCTCACCGCGTTCGCGCATTTTGGCTTTCCTGAAAGCCATTCGATCAGCTTCGCCTACTTGGTCTATGCGAGCTCGTGGTTGAAACTCCATTACCCAGCGGCTTTTTGCGCCGCGTTACTCAATGCGCAGCCGATGGGCTTCTACTCGCCCCAGTCGTTGGTCGCCGACGCGCGACGTCATGGGGTGGAGGTCCGTCGTCCTGATGTCAACCAAAGCGCGGCGAAAGCCACGCTGGAGCAGGCGGAGTCGGGGGAGTGCGCCGTGCGACTTGGGCTGATGTCAGTGCGCGGTGTCGGCGAGCCGTTGGCGCAACGGATCGCTGGCGCGCAGCCCTACGAGAGCATGGCCGACCTCGTGCATCGCGTCGGGTTGTCGGCGGCGCAGGTCGAGGCTCTTGCCACCGCGGGCGCCTTCGACTGCTTCGGGTTGTCGCGCCGCGAGGCGTTGTGGGCGGCGGGAGCGGCGGCGCAAGCCACACCGGGCCGACTCGAAGGTGTCGTCCTCGGCGAGCGCGCACCTGTGCTGCCGCCGATGAGCGACGTCGAGGTCACCGCGGCCGACTTGTGGGCGACCGCGATCACCACCGACGGATACCCGACCAGGCACGCGCGGGCGTGGCTCGACGCGCTTGGGGTGATCCCGGCCGCGGCGCTGAAAACCCAAGAAGCCGGACGACGAGTGCTGGTCGGTGGCGTGGTGACGCATTGGCAGCGACCCGCGACCGCCAGTGGGACGACGTTCCTCAACCTCGAGGACGAGACCGGCATGGTCAACGTCATCTGCTCCAAGGGCGTCTGGACTCACTATCGCCGGGTGGCCCGCACCGCTGCCGCGCTCTTAGTTCGCGGCCGGCTGGAACGCGAGCAGGGCGTCGTGAACGTGGTCGCGGAGCGGTTGGAGCGGCTACCGCTCGGGCTGCGAAAGACGTCGCGCGACTTCCATTGAATATGAGCTTGACGCCGCCTCATCGGGCCGCCTAATGTTGGCTCTGTTCGAACGTATGTTCGAACCCCGGAGGGAACGAAAGAGTGCGCCGTGGGGGGTGCGCCGCTCGACAAGTTCGTTGCCCGGGCCGCGGTCCTCGACCCGCCGCGGCTCGGGCACCGTACTCGGTTCCTCCGACAGCGCCGGGCCACGACAAGCAGGAGGCGGTGGTGATGAAGTCTTCAGACCGCGCCGAGACCAACCCTGTCCAGATCAACCCTGCCCAGACCAATCGGGCGCCGGTGCCGCCGTCAACGTGGCAGCTGCTCGCCGCCGCTCGTCATGGATTGCACGAAGCGGCCGCCGTCACCCGGCCAAACGAGCGCTATGCGGCTGCGCATCTGGCTGCCCTCCGGTGCGCCGCCGCCGTGCTCGCGGCGCGGGCCCGGCCGTCCTCGCCGAGCAACCGCCGCGACCGGCGGCCGCGCAGCGCCTGGGCACTACTGACCGAGGTGGCGCCGGAGTTCGGTGAATGGGCCGCCTTCTTCGCCGCGGGCGCGGCGAAACGGGCCGCCGCCGAGGCGGCGATCGAAGGCGTGGTCTCCACTCGCGAGGCCGACGACCTACTCCGCGACGTCGAGACGTTCCTCGCGCTCACCGAAACCGCGGTGGGGCTTGCACATCAACCGACGCTGCGTCTCGACGCTCGAGCGAGCTGAGTGACCGTCCCGATAGTGTGCGCACCGAGACCCCCACTGCACGCACGCCGGATTGGGCGGGAGAGCGATGGCAGATCGGCTGCGCATGCGAAGCTCCGTGCGCAACGCGCTCGTCTGGCGCGTCTTGCACGACGCGATCGCCGATCTCACCGCAGCACTGGGCCGCGACCAACTTGACGTGCTCGACGTGGGAGGCGGCACCGGGGGCATCGCGGTGCCACTTGCCGAGCTGGGCCACCGGGTCACCGTCGTCGACACCAGTCCAGACTCCCTCGCCGCTCTCGAACGGCGCGCCGCCGACGCCGGTGTCACCGCGCTCGTCAGCGGCGTGCAAGGCGACGCCGCGAACCTCCCCGACCTGCTTCAGTCGGCGGACCCGCGCCACGGTGAAGCGGCCGAAGTCGGATTCGACCTCGTGGTCTGCCACTCGGTGTTGGAAATCGTCGACGATCCAGCACCGGTGCTGGTCGGGGTGGCGCACAGCCTTCGACCCGGCGGGCTGGCCAGCATCGTCACCGCCAACGCGGTCGCCGCCGCGCTTCATCGCGCGATCGCCGGCCGGTTCGACGAGGCGCTGCACGTGTTGCGCGACCCGCTGGGCCGATACGGCCAAAGCGACCCCACGCCGCGCCGGTTCGCGCTCTCCGACGTGCGATCGCTGGTCGAAGCGGCCGGCTTGACGGTTGTGGCCACGCATGGCGCGCGGGTGTTCGCCGACGTCGTCCCGACCGGTTCGCTCGACGGCGACCCGCAGGCTGCCGCCAGCCTCGTCGAGCTTGAACTGGAAGCCGCTGACGTCCCCGCGCTACGCGACATCGCCTCTGCACTGCACTTGATCGCTCGACGTTGAGCTGGCCACGTTGACCTGGCCACCGTTGAGCTGGCGAGGTTGAGCTGGCGAGGTTGACCGCGAGACCCCGCCAAAGTGGCCGTTCGGCACGAGATCGTCGGCGCCGTCCGGATGGCTCTCCAGATCGCCAATCGGCGACCGATAGAAGAGCAGGTGCGCACGCTTGTGCCAAGCGGCTTTCGCCGCCCGGGCCAGGCTCGTATCCTGAAGAGGCGGCGCTCGCGACAAGCACGACATCAGCGGTCTCACCGAAGGTGTCGTAGCGCGAAATCGCCGAGGTCAGTAACACAGCCGGGCGTCTCGCGGGGCGCGCGGGTGCAGATGTCGTTGGGAGGGCACCGTGCCGCTCTCTGAGCACGAGCAGCGTGTGCTCGAGCAGATCGAGCGAGCCCTCTACGCGGAAGATCCGAAGTTCGCCGCCACCGTTCGCGGCATCGATCCGAAGACCCGGCAGCGCCGTCGATACGTCCGCGCAGGCATCGGCGTGGTCGTTGGGCTCGCTCTGCTTCCGGTGGGCATCGCGATCGGCATCGTCGCCATCACCTTCGCGGGATTCCTGCTCGCGCTCGTTTCGTTCCTCTATGGCGTTGCGATGTGGCGCCGCGGGCCCGACCGCAGCGAGACGAAGGCGACCGGCCGGTTCAAGGCTCGCCGTCGGCGCTCAACCGACCCTCCGGTCGCGGGCGCCGTGCAAAAGCGCGGCGTGATGCAGCGGTTCGAAGACCGTTGGAACCGTCGTCGCGACGGTCTCGGCAGCTAGCGGCCAGGCAACCGTGGCGTTCAGCTGAACCGCATCTCGGGCGTGTCGCAAGTGCTGCGGAGTTATGTCGGTCAGCACGCGGTCTATATATCACCTGCTGACCGACACAACAGCAGAGTTGTGTCAGCGATGACCGGCCGCTACCGGCCGCGGCGCCGGCTCGCCGCGTCGGAGGCGCGTCGTCCGACCTTGGCCGACAGGCCCCGCAGGTAGTCGGCGACGTCGGCGGTGGCGCCTGCGAACAACCGGCCGGTTGATGGCGGCATGAGACGTGCGCGCAGCCGGCGGCCTCGCGGCACCGAGTCGAAGAGCGCCCGCCGCACCACCTTTTCGTCGGTGCGCAGATTTGTCCCCCCGAGCTCACGCTCGTGCGTTCGCGCGCTCGACGGACCCGCGTACCTGGCCAACTCCTCGGCGCGCGCCAGTCGCGACAACGCCGATTGCGCGGTCTGGTCGTAATGCAGTCGGCGGGTGGCGATCACCGCCGCAGCGGCCCGCCGGGGGCTGTCGGTGTCGCCCCGCCACTCCAGGCCGATGTCGCGAAGGTCGTCGCCGAGCTCCTGCCAAGCGGCATGCGCTTGTGCGGCAGCGGTGTCAGCGTCTGTCCAGCGTCGCCTGCTCACCCACCACCGGACCAAGATCGGACTGAACGCGGCCAACACGATGAGCACCAGCACGACCAGCCACCCGACGGGCAGGTGTCCAAACAGCGAACCGATGCCGCCGCCGTGCTTGCCCGACGACGCACTCGCGCCCGCGCCACCCTCGTGCGGTGTTGGAACACCGTTCGGGAGACCGGGGGCGCCGGTCGGCACCGGGGCGTTCGTCGGGACGGCGGTCGCCGCCGCGCCGGTCGCGTTGCTGTAGTCGGGCCGGTTCGTCTGGCCGTCGGTGCGTGGTGTCGGCTCAAATCGCAGCCAGCCCGCACCGGTGAAGTACAACTCTGGCCAGGCATGCGCGTCAGCGGTCGTGACCAGAAAAGTGTTGGACCCGGGGATTTTCGCGCCAGGAGTGAATCCGACGTCGACCCGCGACGGAATGCCTTCCATCCGCGCCATCAGCGCCATCGTCGCCGCGAACTGCTCGCAGTAACCGCGCTTGTCATTGAGGAACGAGACCAATGCGTTGGCGCTGCTGCCCTGCACGCTGGTGTCGTAAAAGAAGTTCGTTTGGAACCAGTTCTGCAGTGCCACCGCGATTTGGTAGGAGGTGCTCGCGTGCGCGGAGGCGACGATGTTGTCGGCCTGCGCTTTGATCGCTGCCGGCAGCCCACTGGGGACGGTGAGGTAAGGCTTGATGGCCGCGTCACCCGGGTCGTTCACGACCGCGTTCAAGAAGTCTTGCGACGGGTCGTAAGAGGTGCTGGTGACCTGATATTTCAAGTGCACGGTGCTGCTGTGCTCTGAGTACAACACCATCGTGTTGGGGTTGTAGCGCCAGTCGCCGCGCGCCTTGAGTTTGCTCGGGACCATCGGCGTCGGCAGGAAAGGCTCTTTCAAGCCCGACACGTCGATGTCGGTGGTGATCGCGCTGTTCGGCTTCACGGTCACGTTGCCCGGTGCGGGTAGCGGGTTGTCAGCGTCGACGTCTTGGCCCGAGGTGGTCGCGGCCGGGCTCCACTGAGTGCCGTCGAACTTGTCGAGGGTAAGCATCCGCAGGTAGTCGGGCTTGCCTGTCGTGGTGTAGGTGAACAGCGGCTGCGGCGTCGTCTCTTGCAGGTCGCGGCGCATCGACACGATCGGGTTGATCGTGGTGCCGCCCGAGCCGCCGAGGCCACCCGCGCCGCTTGTGTGATGGCTGCCGAACCAGCCCGAGTGCAGACCGGGGATCAGCACCGGCACGACGACCGCGACACCGATCGCCGCGGCGCCCACCCGGCGCCCGAGCGAGGTCAGTTGGCCGGCGACCAAGCGGCCACCGCCCGAACGCGGGTTGGGTTGCGGGCGCGATCCGTTCGCTGACCGCCGAGCGAGTGGCACGACCGACGACGCGTCGGTGCGGGTGAACCGCTGTGCGCGCACCGGCCGGCCCCACCGGGTGATCCGGTCGCGGCCCTCCGCGAGCAGCAGCGCGAGATAGCCGGCCGAGCAGAACACGAACGGTTGCCAACCGACGCCGTTATCCAAAATCGCGGCCGGCACAGTGAAAACGGCGAGCAGCGGCAGGCCCGCGACCGCCGGACGACGCAGGCTGGTCGCGAGCGTCTCGACCAGCACCGCGATCACCCCGATGCCGCCTGTCGTCAGCAATGAGAGCCCGCGCGTGACCGGCACCGGCGCCGCGAGGTTCGTCGTGTCGCTAAAACCGTCGGACAGCGTCTGGTGCAACAGCCGCAGCGCCGCTGGTCCTGGGAAGAAGCCGAACGGCGCCGCCTGGTGCGCGTACAGCGCGGTCAGCAGCCCGGTGAGAACGGCCACCATCAACAGCGGGGCGGCAAACGCCAGGCCACGCACCCGATGGGCGATCGCCGACGTGGCCGTGATGGCGGCGACGACCAGCAGCACCCGCGGAATCCACTGGAAGCTGTCGAAGATCGGCAGCAAGCTCATCGATCCGAGAAAGCTCGCCAGCCCGGCAAAGACGGTGACGCGCACCCGTGGGTTCATCGGCCAGCCCCCGTCAACGAGCCGCCTGCGCGGTTGCTCGCCGCCGCTCCGGTCCACAAGGTGCGTAGGTCGGACCGCGCGGGCGCCGACAGCACCCGCCAGCCCGCGCTGGACAGTAGGCCGGTCGTCTGCGCGTGCCCGCGCGGTCCGGACGAGGCGTTCGAAAGCGTCCAGGTCGCGGTGTCAAGCAGGAGCGCGACGCAGGCCGCCGCGTGATGGCGGAACCGGGTGAGTGACTCGAGGTCCGCGTCGGTGAGGCCGCCGAGCACCGCGATCACCAATCCCTCGCCGCCGCCGCGGCGGACGGTGCCGAGACCGGTGGTCAAGTCAACGCCGGGCGACGGCGTCACCATCGCCAGACTGTCGAGCAGCAGCCCTTCGAAACCAACACCGGTCATCGCGTCGGCCGAGTAGTCGTACACCTCCTCGCCGGTGTCGGTGAGGAATCGCATGCCGAACCCGTGCCGGGCTAGGTGCGACCCGATGGAGGCGGCCGCCGCGACCGCCCACTCCAGGGACGACGCGGGTCCGTCGCCGCGATGTGCGCTCGCCCGCGTGTCGAGGAAGAGCACGCCGCGGTTTTGCCAGGGTTGCTCTTCGCGCCGGACCATCAACTCGCCGTAGCGCGCGGTCGAGCGCCAATGCACCCGGCGCAAGTCGTCGCCGTGGCGGTATTCGCGGGTGGTGACGTCGTCCTCGCCCATGGTGGAAATCGAGCGCGCGTGGCTGTCGCCGCCGCCGGCCCAATCACCGCCAAGGAGGACGGGCGGCAGTGGCACCACAGGCGGTGTCACGATCAGCGCGTCCGAGCTGGTGAACGACCGGTTCAGCTCGACGAGTCCGAACAGGTCGGCGAAGCGCAGCTGAAGCGGGCCGATCACGTATCGGCCGCGCACGTCGCTGCGCACCGGGTAGCTCACTTCCCGGACGCCTCGGGGCTCGATGCGGCTGACGACGAATCGCGGCCGTCCGCCGAGGCTGTACGGCAGCCGGTCTTCGAGCAACAGCACGCCGGTGGGCACCCGCGAGAGGTTCTCCAAGCGCAACACGACCTGCGCGCTTTCACCGACCGGCACCCGCCCCGGCTCGACGCGTCGGGCGCACGACAGCCGATACCGGGTGCGCGCCACCATCGCTGCCGTGGCGAGCGGCAGCGCGCACAAAAACACGCCTACCCGCAGCAGGTCGGCCTCACCAAGGATCAGCCCGCAACCGCATGCGGCGATGCCGGCCGCGAGGAACGACCGGCCGCGGGTGGTCAACGCCGACAGCGCCGTCCGCATCAGCGGGTCGCGCTCCGCGACTGCGCGGGCGCGGGCACGGCCACCCGAGCGAGCACGTCGGTCAAGATGTCGCCCGTCGTGCGCCGCGAGATCTGCGCCTCCGGCGTTGGCAACAAGCGGTGCGCGAGCACCGGGTGGGCCAGCCCCCGGATGTCGTCTGGCAGCACGTAGTCGCGATCGTCGAGCGCGGCCGCGGCACGAGCGACTCGCATCAACTGCAGCGTCGCGCGTGGCGACGCGCCCAGCCGCAGTTCGGCGCTGTTGCGTGTCGCCGACACGAGGTCGACGGCGTAGCGGCGGACGTCGGGCGCGACGTAAACCGTGCGCACGACCTCGATGGCCTTCGCCACCTCGTCGGCGTCGGTGACCGGCGACAAGTCGTCGAGCGGGTCGCGGCTGCCGTGTGAGTCGAGCATTTCCAGCTCGGCGTTCAGCGCGGGGTAGCCCATCGAAAGCCGGGCGGTGAACCGGTCGCGCTGTGCCTCCGGCAGCGGGTAGGTGCCTTCCATCTCGATCGGGTTCTGGGTGGCGATGACCATGAACGGCGCCGCCAACTTGTAGGTGTGGCCGTCGACCGTCGCCTGCCGCTCCTCCATGCTCTCGAGCAGCGCCGACTGCGTCTTCGGCGAGGCGCGGTTGATTTCGTCGCCCACCACGATGTTGGCGAACACCGGGCCGGGCTTGAACTCGAAGTCGCGGGTTTCTTGACTGAACACCGACACGCCGGTTATGTCGCTTGGCAGCAGGTCCGGCGTGAACTGAATGCGCCGCACCGTGCAGTCGATCGCCTTCGCCAAAGACTTTGCCAGCATGGTTTTTCCGACGCCCGGAACGTCTTCGATCAGCAGGTGCCCTTCGGCGAGCAGCACGGTGACCGCGAGCCGGACGACGTCCGACTTGCCTTCGATCACGCGCTCGACCGCGTCGCGGACGCGACGTGCGGTTTCGGCGACCTCTTTGAGTTCGCCCCCACTCAAGCCGGCGTCCTCGGTGCCGGAAATCGCTGCCACCCGTCCTCCTTGAAAGGCATGCCCGCAAAGGCGTGTCAAGGCCTCCTAGGCCACGTTGCCACCGCGGCGCGGTGCCTGCGGCGGAGTGCCACCGCGGCGGAGGAGGGGACCCCGTCGCGCGCGGTCTGACGTGACGAGTCTGTCAGGTCGCAGGCGAATGGACGAGGTTTCCGTCAGTCCGGTTGCGCACTTGCCGGTTCCCCTTCCAACGGACAAAGAGGCTCCTTGGTTCGGCACCGGTTCGCGACCGGTTCGTGACCTGGTCGCGACCAGGTCGCGACCAGGTCACGGCGACGTCGCCACGAGTCCGCCACGAGTTCGGTGACCAGCTGGCCGTCCGCTCGGCATTGTTTCGCGCCCGGATTCCCGCCCGCGGTGGTCTCGGGAGCGACGGGGAGCGACAACATGCCGGAATGGCTTGCAAGTGGGGGAGAGTGGAGTATGGTGGCGCGCAGTGGAGGACAGGAGAGGCTGATCGGCTCTCCGGACGCCTCGGTGGAGCAGGAGGTGGGCGGTGTTCCTCGGAACGCACGCGCCCCGGCTCGACGAGAAGGGGCGGCTGTTCCTCCCGGCGAAGTTTCGCGACGAGCTGGCGGAGGGACTCGTGATCACCAAGGGTCAAGAGCGCTGCCTCTACGTCTTTCCGACCGCCGAGTTCGGCCGCATCACCGACGCGCTGCGCACCGCTCCCGTGACGGCGAAGTCGGTGCGCGACTACTCCCGGGTGTTCTTCGCAAGCGCGTCAGACGAGGTGCCCGACAAGCAGGGCCGCATCACGATCCCGCCCGCGCTGCGCGAGTACGCCGGCCTGACCCGTGACTGCGCGGTCATCGGCGCGAACACCCGCGTCGAGATCTGGGACTCCGCGGCCTGGGAGAGCTACCTCGCCGCGCAAGAACCCGCGTTTTCTGAGCTCGGCGAGGAGGTGCTGCCCGGCGTCTTGTAGACGCCCAAATGACACGGCGTCTTGTAGACGCCCAAATGACACGGCGTCTTGTAGACGCCCGCCCGACAAAGCAGTTCGTGTGGTGAGGTCTCCGGCCGCTCGCTCTCCTGACGCACCTTCCCCGGCGCCAGGCGAACGGGTCCCTATCGGTTAGGGCGGCCGATGAGCGGCAGGGGACCCGACCACATGAGCCACGCACAACCCGCTCGCGTCGCACAACTTCGAAGGGTCGAGAAGCAAGCAGATGGACGCCGAAAACCGCGGCGAGCCCGCGTCCGCGCGGCACGTGCCGGTGCTGGTCGGCCGGGTGGTCGAGTTGCTGACGCCCGCGCTGCGCGAACCGGACGCCGTCGTGGTCGACGCGACGCTCGGCATGGCCGGACACGCGGAGGCGTTGCTTTCGGCCAACCCGGCGGCGCGGTTGGTCGGCATCGACCGCGACACCGAGGCGCTCGCGTTGGCGGCGGTACGGCTGGCCGCGTTCGAGGGCCGGGTGACCCTGGTTCACGCGGTGTACGACCAGCTGCCCGAGGTGCTTTCCCGGCTCGGACTCGACTCCGTCAACGCGGTGCTGTTCGACCTCGGCGTCTCGTCGCTGCAGCTCGACGAGGTGTCGCGCGGTTTTTCCTACGCGCACGACGCGCCGCTCGACATGCGCATGGACCCGACCCAGGGCGACACCGCGGCCGACGTCCTGAACAGGTATTCGGCGGTGGAGCTGACCCGCGTGCTGCGCGAGTACGGCGAAGAGCGGTTTGCGCCACGGATTGCCGAGGCCATCGTGCGTGAGCGGGCTGGTGCTCCGTTTTCCACCACCGCCCGGCTCGCCGAGCTGGTCCGTGACGCGATCCCAGCGCCAGCACGGCGCACCGGCGGCAACCCGGCCAAGCGCACCTTCCAGGCACTCCGGATCGAAGTGAACGGCGAGCTCGCCGCCCTTGCCCGCGCGGTGCCCGCGGCCATCTCCGCCATCGGCGTCGGGGGCCGGGTCGCGGCGCTGTCGTATCACTCGCTCGAGGACCGCATCGTCAAGCGGACGTTCGCGGCGCAGTCCACGAGCACCACCCCGGCCGGCTTGCCCGTCGAACTTCCTGACCACGCGCCGCAGCTCCGGCTGTTGACGCGCGGCGAGCAACCGGACGCCGCCGAGGTGGCGGCGAACCCACGCGCCGCGTCGGCGCGACTGCGCGCGGTCGAGCGGATCAGGGCAGCGGCATGAGTCCCGCGCCAGCCGCCACGGCCGTCCGCGCCGCGACCGCGCGGGCGGGTTCGATCGCGCCCGGGTCGGCGGCCCAGCCGCGGCCATCCGAGCCGGCCCGGCCAAGGCCAGAGCTGCGGGTCGTCCCGCGACGGCATGCGCCGGCTCGCGCGCCCTTTGTGCTGTTGGTGTCGGCGATCCTTGGCGGCGGACTGGTGCTGGTTTTACTGATCAACACCTCGCTTGCGCAAGGCTCGTTCACGGTCAAGCGACTGCAAGAAAAGCAGACCGGACTGCGCATCCAGAACCAAGCGATCGCCCAGCAAATCGCGGCGCAGGCGGCGCCGGACGCGCTCGCGGTGCGCGCCGCCGCGCTCGGATTAGTGCCGGCGCCGAACCCGGTGTTCAAGGCCACGAACGGGACGGTGCTCGGCGTAGCGCAGAAAGCCGTCCGCCCCGCCCCACCGCCCCCACCCCCAACTACGCCAAGCGCTAGCCCTAGCGCCAGCGCGAGCGCTAGTGCCAGCGCAACTGCCAGCGCGGGTGCCAGCGCGAGTGCCAGCGCGAGCGCGAAAACCAGTCCGAACCCGAGTTCAAAGCCGAGCCCAAACCCGAGCCCGACGAGCGCTAAGCCCAGCTCGAAGCCGAGCGCCAGCGCCACCTCGAACGCCTCCGCCCCCGCCAAACCCTCTTCGCCCGCGCACGGAGGCCACGGGTGACCACGCGCACCGCATATCCGCCGGCCCGCCCTCGGCCGGTCAGTTACCAGCCCGCCCGCCGGCCAGCCCGGCCAGCCCGGCCGACCCGGCCGGCTGGGCCGGTCCGTCGTCCGGTGCGCAAGCGGCGCCGATTCGGCGGACGGGTAGGCCGCCCCGCGCACCGGTTGCACGCCGCGCTGCTCGTCATCGCGTTCGTGATGATCGTGTTCACCGGAAGACTGCTTCAGTTGCAGGGCGTCGATTCGTCGGTGTACGCGAGCGAGGCGAACAAGCAATACCTGCAAAGCGTCACGATCCCAGCCGCGCGTGGCACGATCGTCGACCGAAACGGGGTGGCGCTCGCCGAGAGCGTCGACGCGCGCGACATCACCGCCGACCCGCAGCTGGCGAGGACCTCGACGACGACGAACCCCGGCGCGATGGCCGAGGAGCTGTCGCCGCTGCTCGGCATCGACCGCGCGCAGTTGGCCACCGACCTCACCGGCAAGGGGCAGTTCGTCTACCTCGCCCGGGGCGTCACGCCCGCGGTCGCGGCCGCCGTCCTGAAACTTGGGCTGCCTGGGGTGCGGGCCGACCAGACGATGAAGCGGGTTTACCCGAACGGTGACCTAGCGGCGAACGTGGTCGGCTTCGTCGGCATCGACGGCAACGGGCTCGCCGGTCTTGAGTACTCGTTCCAAAAAACGCTGGCTGGCAAGGACGGCAAGCTCACCGAGCAGGTGGGGCACAACGGCACGGTGATCCCGGACGGCGGTGACAAGGGTCAGGCCGCGGTGGCCGGCCAAGGCATCGAGCTGACCATCGACCGCGACATCCAATGGAAGGCGGAGGACGCGCTGTCCGCGGCCGTCGCGCAGACTGGCGCTCAGGGCGGCACGGTCATCGTGATGCGACCGCAGACCGGCGAGATTCTCGCGATGGCGACCGCCCCGAGCTTCGACCCGTCGAACCCCGGCGCCGCTCCTGCCGCCGACCGGGGCAACCCGGCGGTGAGCGACGTCTTCGAACCAGGCAGCACGAACAAGGTCATCACGATGGCCGCCGCGATCGACTCCGGCGTGCTCACCCCGGAGTCCCCGATCGACGTCCCGCCCACGTTGAACCGCGCGGGCGAGGTGTTCCATGACGCCGAGACGCACGGCGAGGAGCACCTGACCTTGGCCGGCGTCCTCGCCGAGTCGAGCAACATCGGCACCATCCTGGCCTCCGAGGCGGTCGGCGCGACCCGGCTGTACGACTACCTGCGGGCGTTCGGCCTCGGCCAGCACACCGGCTTGAACTTCCCCGGCGAAAGCAAGGGGCTGCTCGACGATCCGAGCAAGTGGAACGCGTCCCAGCGCTACACGATCCCGTTCGGCCAAGGAATCTCGGTCAACGCCGTCCAAGTCGCGTCTGTCTACGCGACGATCGCGAACGGCGGCGTGCGGGTCACGCCGTCCCTGGTGAAGGGTGTGATCGCGGACGACGGGACGGTGCAGCCGGCGGCGGCGCCGACGCAAACTCGCGTCGTCAAGCCGGAAACCGCGCAGCAGGTCGAGCAGATGCTCGAGGCGGTCACCACCGACCAGGGCACCGCGCCCGAGGCCCGTATCCCCGGTTACCGGGTGGCCGGCAAGACCGGAACCGCCCAGCGGGTCGACGGCAGCTGCGGTTGCTACCGCGGCTACACGGCGTCGTTCGTCGGTTTCGCACCCGCCGACAACCCGCAGCTCGTCACGTTGGTCGTGCTCGACAACCCGATCCGCGGTCACTACGGGGGAGCGGTCGCCGCTCCGGTGTTCAAGGACGTGACGTCCTTCGCGCTGGAGTCGCTGAAGATCCCGCCCACCGGCACCACCCCGCCGGTCGTCAAGCTCACCACCCAGTGAGCAACCGGCCACCCGGCGTCCTCGGTAGGGTTGCGGCCCGTGTCCGCCCCTGAGCTCCGCCCGGCGCACGTCGAACCGCGCTCGCTCGCCGAGCTCGCGCGGGGATTGAGCGCCGATCTCGACGGCGACGTCAGCGCCGGCCTCAGCGCCGACCTTTGGGTGACCGGCGTGACGCAAGACTCCAGGGCGGTGCGTCCCGGTGATCTGTACGCCGGGTTGCCGGGCGCGCACGCCCACGGCGCCGCGTTCGCCGCGCAGGCCGCGGGCCACGGCGCGGTCGCGATGTTGACCGATCGCGCCGGGGCAGACCTCGACGCTCGCCCGCTGCCGGTGCTGGTGGTCGACGATCCGCGCGCCGTGCTCGGGCCGATCGCGGCGAGCGTTTACGGCGAGCCGTCGCGCCGGCTGCGCGGATTCGGCGTCACGGGCACCAACGGCAAGACCACCACCTCGTACTTCGTCGAGGCGGGGCTGCGGTCCGCCGGCGAGACCACCGGGCTGATCGGCACGGTAGAGACCAGGGTCGCCGACGAGTCCGTCGCGAGCGCGCGAACCACCCCAGAGGCGAGCGACCTGCAAGCGCTGCTCGCGACCATGGTCGAACGCGGCGTCGGCGCCGTTTCGATGGAAGTGTCGAGCCACGCGCTCGCGCTGCATCGGGTCGACGGCACGAGGTTCGCCGTCGTCGCTTTCACGAATCTTTCGCAAGACCACTTGGACTTCCACGCTGACCTCGACGACTACTTCGCGGCCAAGGCGCGGTTGTTCAGCCCCTCGTTCGCGCCGGTCGGCCTGGTCAACGCCGACGACGAGCACGGACGACGGCTGCTCGCCAACCCGCGCATTGAGACCCTCGGTTTCTCCCTGCACGGCGCCGCTGACGCGGCCTGGCGGGCGACCGACCTGGTCGTCGACCGTGACGGTTGCCGGTTCGTCGCGCGCGGGCCGGCCGGACTCACGGTTGAGGTCAGCACGCCGCTGGCCGGCCGGTTCAACGCGGCTAACGCGCTTGCCGCGCTGGCGATGCTGGCCACCGGCGGCGTCGACCCGCAGCTCGCGGCGCAGGGCATCGCGGCCTTGCGTGGTGTGCCCGGCCGGCTTGAGCCGGTCGACGCGGGGCAGCCGTTCGCCGCTCTGGTTGATTACGCCCACACGCCCGAGGCGGTCGCGACCATGCTGAGCACCCTGCGCGACACGCTGCCCGGGTCGGGTCGGCTCCTTGTCGTGCTCGGTTGCGGCGGCGACCGTGACGCCGGGAAGCGGCCGCTGATGGGCGCCGCCGCCGCGCGCCTCGCGGACGTCGCGGTCCTGACCAGCGACAATCCGCGCAGCGAGGATCCGCAGGAGATCCTCGACCAAGTGGTGGCCGGCGCCCAGTCGGTCGCCGCGCAACAGCGTGGCGAGGTGTTGGTGCAGATCGACCGCGCGGCGGCCATCGGGCTCGCCGTCTCGCGGGCGCGGCCCGGCGACGTCCTTGTCGTGGCCGGCAAAGGTCATGAGCAGGGCCAAGAGATCGCCGGCGTCGTCCACCCATTCGACGACCGCACTGCGTTGCGCGCGGAGCTCGCCGCCCACGGGTTCGTCGGAGTGGCCAGATGATCCCGCTGACGCTCGCCGAAATCGCCGCGCTCGCGGGGGGCGCGGTCGCGCCGGGCTGCGACCCGCAGACGAAAGTCACCGGTTCGGCGGTCGCCGACTCCCGTTTGGTGGCGCCGGGAGGGCTGTTCGTGGCGGTCGTCGGCGCCCATGTCGACGGCCACGAATTCGTGCCACAGGCGATCGCCGCGGGCGCGGTCGCGGTGCTCGCGGCGCGGCCGGTCGACGCGCCCGCAATTCTCGTCGACGACACCGTGCTCGGCCTCGGTCGGCTCGCCCACGGTTACCTCGACCTGGTGTCGGCCGACATCGTCGGCCTCACCGGTTCGAGCGGAAAGACGACCACCAAAGACCTGCTGGCGGCGGTGGTCGGCGCCGCCGCACCTGTTGTCGCGCCGCACGGCTCGTTCAACACCGAGGTCGGCGTCCCGCTCACGATTTTGCGGGCCGACCCGAGCACTCGATATCTCGTGTTGGAGATGAGTGCCCGCGGGATAGGTCACATCAGCTACCTGTGCGAGATAGCGCCGCCACGGGTCGGCATCGTGCTCAACGTGGGGGCCGCCCACATTGGCGAGTTCGGCAGCCGGGAGATCGTCGCGAAGGCCAAAGGAGAACTGGTCGAGGCGCTGCCGATCGCAGGCGACGGCGGCGTCGCGGTGCTCAACGCCGACGACCCGCTGGTCTCGGCGATGCGCGCGCGCACCAAAGCTCGGGTGGTGACGTTCGGTGTCGATGCCGACGCCGACGTCCGGGCCGTCGACGTGACGCTGGACGACGCGGCGCGCCCGCGATTCGCGCTCACGCTTCGCGGCGGGCGCGCCGATCCGGCGAAGGTGGCGCTTCGACTGCATGGTGCCCACCATGTGTCGAACGCGGCCGCGGTCGCGGCCGCCGCGCTTGAACTCGGGCTGACGCTGCCGGACATCGCGGTCGCCCTGAGCGACGCGCGGCCCGCGAGTCGTTGGCGGATGGAGGTGCGCAGCCGCGACGGCGGCGTGACCGTCATAAACGACGCGTACAACGCAAACCCCGAGTCCATGCGGGCGGCCATCAACGCGCTCGTCGGAATGCGCCGCACCGTCCCGCAGCGCGGCCGGTGCTGGGCAGTGCTCGGTGAAATGGCCGAACTCGGTGCGCACTCCGACGCCGCGCATCGCGAGGTCGGCGCAGTTCTCGCCAAGTCGGGTGTCGACAAGCTCGTCGTCGTCGGCGCCGTCGCGCGCGGAATCGCGGATGGTGCTGTGGCACATGGGTTTTCGGCGTCCGACGTGGTGTCCGTCGGCGACGTCGACGCGGCGGTCGACGCGTTGAAGGACGCGCGGGACGGCGACGTCGTCTTGGTGAAGGCTTCGCGCGCGGCCGCGCTCGAACGCGTCGCGCAGCGGCTGCTCGAGGGGACGACGGAGGCGCGCGCGTGAAAGGAATCCTGGCCGCCGCCTCCATCGCGCTGATCGTGTCTTTGTTCGGCACGCCGTTCGCGATTTCGCTGCTGCGCAGCCGCGGTTACGGACAACTGATTCGCGACGACGGCCCGACCACGCACCACACCAAGCGTGGCACGCCGACCATGGGCGGCACCGTTATCTTGCTCGCGGCATTGCTGGGTTACGCCGGCGGCAACCTGATGAGCACGACCGGGCCGACGGCGTCCGGACTGCTGGTGTGCGGACTCGCAACCGGACTGGGTCTCGTCGGATTCCTCGACGATTTCATCAAAATTCGGATGCAGCGAAACCTCGGTCTTCGCGCGCGCACCAAGCTGCTCGGCCAGATTCTCGTCGCTGTCGGATTCGGCGTGCTGGCGCTGCAATTCCCCAACGCCGCTCACGTTCATCCGGCGTCGACGCACATCTCGTTCGTGCGCGACTCAGCGGTCGCGTTGGGCGCCGTCGGCTTCGTGATCTGGGCGCTCGTCATGGTGTCGTCGGCGTCGAACGGCGTGAACCTCACCGACGGACTCGACGGGCTGGCGACCGGCGCGTCGAGCATGGTGTTCGCCGCGTTTGTCATCATCACGTTCTGGCAAGGTCGCAACGACTGCCACACCAAATTCGCCGCTGGCTGCTATCAAGTGCGCGACCCGTTCGATCTCGCCATCGTCGCCGCCGCGTTTGCCGGGGCGTGCGCGGGCTTCTTGTGGTGGAACGCTGCCCCTGCTCGGATTTTCATGGGCGACACCGGTTCTCTGGCGCTCGGCGGCGCGCTCGCGGGCATGGCGGTCATGACCCACACCGAGTTGCTGCTCGCGATCCTCGGCGGTTTGTTCGTCGTCATCACGATGTCGAGCATCATTCAGATCGGTTACTTCAAGATGACCCGCCGCCGGGTCTTCAAGATGGCGCCGCTGCAGCACCATTTCGAACTCAAGGGCTGGGCTGAGGTCACCATCGTCATCCGGTTCTGGATCATCGCGGCGCTCGCTGTCGCCCTGGGTCTTGGCGTTTTCTACGCCGAGTGGATCACTTGGCAGAAATGACGAATTCCGTTAGCTGGTTGGAAAACGCGGCGTACAACTCGTCGTGGCACGAGCTTTCGGTCTGCGTCGCGGGCATCGGCGTGTCCGGAATCGCGTGCGCCCGCGCGCTCGTCGAACTCGGCTCGAAGGTGACCATCGTCGACGCGCGATCCGGCGCGTCGGAGTCTGACGCCGCCGATGGGCTGTCCGAGCTCGGCGTCGAGGTCCGGCTTGGCGACGGCGAGACGTTGCCGGACGACGCTCAGCTCGTCGTCACGTCGCCCGGTTGGCGACGCGAAGCGCCGTTGCTCGTCGCCGCTGCGAAGGCGGGCGTTGCGGTGTGGGGCGAGCCGGAGTTGGCGTGGCGGTTGCGCAAACCGGGCGCTCCCGAATGGCTCGTGGTCACCGGCACCGACGGCAAGACGACCACGACGTTGATGCTGGAGTCGATGCTGCGAGCCGCCGGGCTGCGCACAACGTCGGCGGGCAACATCGGCACCGCGTTGATCGACGTCGCAAACGGCCCCTACGACGTGCTCGCCGTCGAACTCGGCAGCTTCCAGCTGCACTGGTCGCGCTCAGTCGCGCCGTCAGCTGCGGCGGTGCTCAACGTCGCGCCCGACCATCTCGACTGGTGGGGCGGGTCATTCGCCGACTACGCGGCGGCGAAAGGCCTTGCGTACGCGCATTCGCGAACGGTCGCCGTCGGAAACGCCGACGACTCGCAGACCGTGCGGCTGCTGGCGCGCGCACCCGGACGGCGAGTGTCGTTCACGCTGCTAAGTCCTCGACCCGGCCAACTCGGCGTGGTCGAAGACCTGCTCGTCGACCGCGCGTTCGTCGCCGATCCTGACAACGCGGCTGAGGAGCTCGCGACGCTCGCCGACATTCCGGTGCCCGGCCCGCACAACGTGGCGAACGCGCTAGCGGCCGCCGCTCTCGCCCGCTCCCACGGCGTCGCGTCGTCCGCGATTTCACTGGGATTGCGCGAGTTCAGGCCCGCCGGCCATCGGATCGCCGACCTTGGCGAGATCGACGGCGTCCGGTACGTCGACGACTCGAAGGCGACCAGCCCGCACGCGGCGTCCGCCTCACTCACCTCGTTTGAATCGATCGTGTGGCTCGCGGGGGGCCTTGGCAAAGACATTCCGTTCGACGACGTCGTCGTCGCTGCGGCGCCCCGGCTGCGGGCCGCGGTGCTGTTCGGCCGTTGCAAGGCGCAGATCCACGAGTCGATCGCGCGACACGCGCCCGAGGTCCCTGTCGTGGAGGTCGATGAGTCGGAGACTGCTGACGTGCAACGCGTTCTCGACGTCGTCGTCGCTCGCGCCGCGGAGTTCGCGCGCCCGGGCGACGTCGTGTTGCTCGCGCCGGCGGCCGCGTCGATGGACATGTTCCGCGACTACAAGCACCGCGGCGACGAGTTCGCGGCCGCGGTAGACCGGCTGCGGTCGGGGCACGCGTCATGACCCGCGGCCTGGGTCGCCGATGACCGCGAGCGCGGGGGAGGCACGGTTTAAGTCGGCCCGCCAGCAGCCAGCCAAGCAACCCGCGGCTCAACCGGCCGGGGCTCGGCCGGCCGGGTCGCCGAACAGGTCCGCCGCCGCGACCGTCACGCCGCTGCCGACTCGCGCCGTCTCGGTGCCGCTGCTCGCCCGTCCGCTTGCGTCGTACTACCTGCTCGTCGCGAGCACCGCGCTGCTCATCGCCTTCGGCCTGGTGATGGTGTGGTCGTCGTCGTACGTCGAGACCAGCGGCGCCCGGTCGAGCGTGTCCTTCGCGATCGTGCAAAAGCAGGCGCTGTGGGTCGCGATCGGCCTGCCGCTGATGATCGTCGCGAGCCGGTTGCCAGTGAAGGTGTTCCGCTTCCTCGCCTACCCGGCCATCCTCGCGGCGATCGTGCTGCTCATGGCTGTGCTCGTGCCCGGGCTTGGTGTCACGCTCAACGGCGCGCGTCGCTGGCTCGACTTCGGCGGGCCGTTCACCATTCAGCCGTCAGAGTTCGCCAAGCTGGCGTTGCTGCTGTGGGGCGCCGACCTGCTCGCCCGCAAGCATCAGCACCGCACGTTCGACAGCTACCGGCGGATCCTGATCCCGCTCGCGCCGGTGACCCTGGTGGTCCTCGCGCTGATCGAGAAGGAGCACGACCTCGGAACGTCGATGGTGGTTATCACCATCGTGCTCGCGTTGCTGTGGTTCGCGGGCGCGCCAGGCCGGTTGTTCGGTCTGCTGGTGGGATTCGGCGTCGGCGGTGTCACGCTGCTCGCGATCAGCCAGCCCTACCGCATGCAGCGATTGCTCAACTTCGGCCACCCGTTCAAGGACCTGCAAAACAGCGGCTGGCAAGCCGGACAAGGCATCTACGCGCTTGGCTCTGGCGGCTGGTGGGGCGTCGGCCTCGGCGGCAGCAGGGAGAAATGGGGCTACTTGCCCGAGGCGCACAGCGACTTCATCTTCGCCATCATCGGCGAAGAACTCGGCCTGATGGGCACGCTCGCGGTGTTGCTGCTGTTCGCGGTCTTGGCGTACGCGGGGATCCGGGTCGCCCAGCGCAGTCGTGACGCGTTCTCCCGGTTGGTGGCCGCCGGCATCGTGGCGTGGCTGATGGTGCAGGCGCTGGTCAACATCGGCGCGGTCATCGGGCTGCTGCCGATCACCGGCATCCCGTTGCCGCTGATCTCCGCGGGCGGCTCGTCACTGATCTTCACCATGTTCGCGCTCGGCATGCTGATGGCGCTTGCCCGCAACGAACCGCGGGCCCGGACCGCGCTCAATGCTCGCGGCCCCGGACGGATCCGGCGCGCGTTCGGTTGGATGGGTGCCGTGACCCACCCGCGCTCCGAGCCGACCCGCAAGCAGCCCACGCGCAAGCAGCCGACCCGCAAGCAGCCGACCCGCAAGCAGCCGATCGCGCAGCACCCGAACGCCACGCAACCGACCCGCCGCCAGCGGGGTCGGTGACCCGGTGCACGTGTTGCTCGCCGGCGGGGGGACCGCCGGCCATGTCGAGCCCGCGCTCGCCGTCGCTGACGCGCTTCGGCGGCGGGATCCGTCGACCGGAATCACCATGCTGGGCACCGCCCGCGGCCTGGAGACCAGGCTCGCCCCGGCGCGCGGCTACGAGCTGGCGCTGATCCAGCCGGTGCCGTTGCCGCGCTCGCTCACGCCCGCGCTGCTGACCGTGCCCACTCGGATGCGGGCCGCCGTCCGCGAGACTGCCGCGATTTTGCGCCAGGTCGGCGCCGACGTCGTCGTGGGGTTCGGCGGCTACGTGGCGTTGCCCGCGTACCTCGCGGCGCGCGCCGAGAAGCTGCCGTTCGTCGTCCACGAGGCCAACGCCAAGCCAGGATTGGCCAACCGCTGGGGCGCCCGATTCACGCCGTACATCGCGAGCAGCGTCGCCGACCCGCGGCTGCCACAGGCGGTGCCGCTTGGCATCCCGTTGCGCCGGGCGGTGAGCACGCTCGACCGGGCCGACCGCCGCGCGGAGGCGCGAGCCACCTTCGGGTTGCTGCCCGACGCGCCTACCTTGCTGGTCTCTGGCGGCTCGCAGGGCGCGCGCTCGCTGAACAACGCGGCATCCGCGGCGGCGTCCGACTTGCTGGCGGCGGGCGTGCAGGTGCT
>JAICYF010000283.1 GCA_025934355.1 Acidothermaceae bacterium | reverse complement strand
GGGCGCCCGAGGTCGTCGACGATCATGCCGCGTGGCGCGACCACCGGCACCTCACGCGTCGCGGTCTTGTTCAACGCCGCGGCGTACTGGTCACCGGCCAGCGCCTGCATGTACCAAAGCCGGCCGGCGAGGGTGAGCGGCAGCGACAGCACGAGGACGCTCAAAATCAGCAGGCGAAGTCGCGACCGATCGCTCACGACGCCGCCCTCCTCACCGTCGAATCGCTCAGGCGAACCTGCTTCAGACTGCCATCGCGCCGACGTCGTCCTCCGCGGGGGGACGACACAGCGGGGGACGAAGCACCGGCGGCGCTAGTTCCCCTCACCTTGGCACCACTTGCGGTTGCGCGCGCCGAGCCAGCGACATCACCCATGGCACCACGAAGGGCGCGAGTAACACGTCGTACACGATCGAGTAGGGCAAGCTGCGCACCAAGGTGCCTGCGCTGACGCGATTGTCGCCGAGCACGCCGCCCAGCAGGCTGTACAGCACGGTCGCGGCCGCCGCCGCGATCGCCACGGTCACCAGAGCCAGCAGCACGGAGTCGCGGGCCTCGTCGCGAAGCAGTCCGACGAGGTAGCCGACCAAACAGAGCACCAGGGCGTAGCGGCCGATCAGGTGGTCGGCCGGCGGCAACACGTCGACGGCTAGGCCGGCGAAGAAACCGGTGAAAGCGCCACCAACCGAGCCGAACACAAGTGCGAGCGCGGCGACGATCAGCAGCACGACATTCGGTGGCGCCCCCGGCAGATTCAACGGCGCGAACACGACGGAGTCGACCAGCACGCCGAGCAACACCAAGACCACCACGAGCGCGAATTGCACCGTCCTACTCAGCCCGGGCGTCACAGTGACCGTCCATCACGGTGCACCGCTCGGCGGCGGCGGGTTGGGCTTGGGGGGCGGGGTGGTCGCCGTCTTCGTTTGGGTCGCGGTGTGGGTCGGCGTCGAAGTGCGCGTCGATGTCGGCTTGTGGCTCGACGACGTCGACGCCGAGGCGGACGACGGGGGCGGCGGCGTCGCGGTGACGGTGGCGGTGACCGTCACCGTGGGTCGGGGCGAGGCGAGCAGCGCCTCGCGCGGGTCGGTGCGCGGCGGCTGGACGACGACGCCCACCAGATCGAGGGCGGAGAAGTTCACATAAGGCTTGACCGTGCCGGTCTGGGATTGACCCGAAAGCGGGGACGTCGCCGTGACGACCTGCCCTACGGGCACCCCCCAGACGAACGGCTGCTGGTCTTTGGAGCCCTGGGTGACCAGGCCGTCGCCCGGCTTCACCCGCGCCGACGGATCGATGAGGTAGAAGCCCATGTCGCTCTTCTGCCTGCCGGTCACCACGCCGGTCTCGCCGTCCGGCAATCGAACGCCGACGTTGAACTCGGGGTCGATCGCGAGCAACACCGTGGCGGTCGAGCTGCCGACGACGGTGACCCGCCCGACCAGGCCGTCTCCGTTGAGCACTGTCATGTCGGGCTTGATGCCGTCCATCGATCCCGCGTCGATCGTGGCGGTCCATTCGAACCCGCTGCCCGCGCCGACGGCGATGACCTGCGCCGGAACCAACTTGTACTGCGCGACGGACGATACCCGCAGCAGCGCGTTGAGCTCATCGACCCGGTGCTGGTCAAAGGGCTGAGCGCGCAACTCTTGCTGCAGCCGCGAGACCGTTCTTTGGGCCTCCTGGAGCTTCTTGTGGTTGCTGCCGATCGAGCCGACGGCGTCGGCGGCATTGCGAACCGGCCGCGCGATGTCGGCGGCGACCCGCTCGACCGGACCAAACCACGAGGAGGCGGTGCGTCGTAACGAGCCGAACACCCCGCCGCCCTTCGCCCGATAGTCGAGCGTGATCAAGGTGAAGGCGGTGAGCAGCAGCAACGCGAGGATCAGTCGGGTGCGGCGGCTGTCTCTCACGAGCGCTGGGGTGGCACGGGTGGCGAGGGTGGGGTCATGCCGCTAACGTCGTGCGATCAATGACCGCGTGGCTCGGAGATGAGGACCTGCTGAAGCGCCTCGAACTCCTCGATGCACTTGCCCGAGCCCATCGCCACGGAGTCGAGCGGGCGCTCGGTGATGTGGATCGGCATGCCGGTCTCGTGCCGAAGCCGCTCGTCGAGGCCGGTGAGCAGCGCGCCGCCACCGGTGAGGACGATGCCGCGATCCATGATGTCGCCGGCGAGTTCGGGCGGGCATTTGTCGAGGGTGGTCTTCACGGCGTCGACGATGGCGTTGACCGGCTCGTCGATCGCCTTGCGGATCTCGGCGGCGCTGACCACGATCGTCTTAGGCAGGCCACTCACCAGGTCGCGGCCGCGGATCTCGGCGTGCGGCTCGTCGGGCGCGGGGAACGCCGAACCGATCGCCATCTTGATCTCCTCGGCGGTGCGCTCGCCG
>JAICYF010000167.1 GCA_025934355.1 Acidothermaceae bacterium | reverse complement strand
GCTTCCCCTCCTTCTGTGTCCAAGTCTAGGAGTAGCTCGGCATTCTGCGCCATTGGCGTCTTACCCGCTACTTCCCACCGGCGAGGTCTTGACGATCGCTTCTGCCCGGAAGATGCTGACCCGGCTAGTTATCCCTAGCCGTGAGGTCTGAGACTCGGAGGGTGCTGTACGCGTACTCGGTATCGTGCGTTGCCTCGCCTGGCGGGCGTGCGGGAGTAGTGACCGCGTTCGCCACCGTCGCTGGCATGCTTTCAACGTCTGCGGGAGCGTCGGCTGCGCAACCCTTGCAAGGCGGCACCGCTGCCGCTTCGGTAGCCAAGCCGTACTCGTCCACAGCGACGCAGTATTCGTACATTGTCTCGCCGCACCCGGACGACGAATTCTCCGCGTGGGTCGCTTGTCCAGAATAGCGGAGCCAACTACCCCGTGTTTATTTACCTAACACAAGGTGAAAACACGTCCGGGTGCGTATATCGTTCGAACCCGAATGACAGCTGGTATCAAGCAGGAGGTGCAGAAAGGTACCCCGGCACGTCGGTTACGAATGACTACCCGGGCTTGACTGCTACGACGCCGTGGGACGGAGTATACGGGACGAATCCCACCGCGACGAAGAACGGCGGGTGCCGGGAGGCGCGGATGAACTCTGTACGACAGTTCATCGGTGATATGGGAAATGCCGACTCAACCGTGCCGCAATTCTGGCCTGGGCAGTTCACTGTCCACCAGAAGTGTTTTGTCGGGGAGCCGAACGGTAAGGACGGTTGCGCCTATTACGTGTCTAACAACGTCGGCGCTGAGATCTTCTTTGACCTGGGTGACACAAACACCTCGTCCTCGTACGGCGTTCAGCCCCTCGACGTCGTATGGGCGATCCAGAAGGTTTATCAAAACATGTCGAGTATGGGGATGCCGAGCTTGCCTGGTGGAGTGCACAACATCCTCGGTGCGGCGTTTTACAACTCGACTGTTGAGGGGCCTTCGCCGTCGGCTGAATACACGACGAGCAGCGGAAAGGCGTGCGCCCCGGAAGGACACTTCAACCATCGGGCCGAGCAAACTGCATTGTGGAACTACACGATCATTGCTGGCGTGTTTAACTACGGGAGGACTTGCTCGGGGGACCCGGACGTTGCGGCGACAGGCGGACGGATCGCCGAGGTGACATCGTCGGTTGCGTCGGCGACATTTGCGGTGTCGGGCAACCCCTCAGGGAGCTTTATTGCCACAGGATATGGCAGTTACGACTATGGCTGGTTAGATCCCCACGCATTTCCATGGACCATTATCCCGACGATTCAGGCCTCCGACGAAAATTGCACACCGGGTGCAGGCACGGAAAGTGAATGGAGTTGCGTCCAGGCATTTTGGAGGAAGGGCGGATCCAGCACGGTAACTGTTCAGTACTGACTGATCGATTGACTGCCGTCGCGGAACGTGGGCCCAGGGTCGTCGCCAGGTCAAGTTGGCGGCCCTGGTCCTTCTTTCGATTTGGGCAGACAGGGCCGGGCGGCACGTGCATCGCCATTCCGTCCGCTCGACTGCTGGCCTTGGACAGACGTGCCAGGGAGCGCCGTGGCAAGCCGGAGACACGCCCGCGAGGCAGGTTTACCATTTGCGAGGTCGCAACATGCGCTGGTCCGACGACGGCGCAATGCCTCCGAGCCGCGCGGACAGTAGATGATCCCGATCCGCAATACTGCGTCTTGCAGGTACTGACCGCGTCATGCGAAGGGTAGCCGACTATTCCACGCCGCGCGCCGATATGGGGGCGGCTCGCAGCAAGGTAGGTTGTACTCATCGAGCAAGTCAATCCGTCATGCTCGTCGCGCCAGGGCTTCGGAGGTCGGAGATAGGGGTGGGCGGACCGCGGTTCGCGCGGCCAAGTGCATTTCTGCTGAGTGCATGCGTGGCAGCGCTGTGGGCGGTGTATCAGAACTTGTGGCGCTTTCGCTTTCCAACGGTGGCCTCGGATGAGCCGACTTATGCGATCGCTGGCTGGCGCTACATCCACGGCGGCCTCGGATCGCCGCCTTCATACGCAGCGCCGGCGAACAGCGATAATTTCGAGCATCCGCCGTTGGCGAAGTATCTCTACGGCCTCGCTGAATCGACTGTCGGCCACGTGAGCGTGCCTGCTGATCGGATCGTCTCTGGCTGCTGCGTCGTGGTGACTGCGCTGATAGTAGCGATGTGGATCGGGTATGCGGCCGACCGTTGGGTCGGCCTCGGCGCTGGGCTGCTAGTGGCGGTCTTGCCGATGCACGTAGCAGACGTGGATTTTCGGGTTGCTCGGTACGCGATGCTCGACCCTGTTGCCGAACTCTTCATGGTCGCATCGGTGGCAGCTGCATGGCTGTGGTTCCGACGCGATGGCCTGTCAGCGTGGCTATGGGCAATCGCGACGGGCGGACTCACAGGACTGGCTGCGGCCAGCAAGGAGAATGGCTTTCTCGGCGTGGTCGGACCGGTACTCCTCGGCTTAATGCTTGCTGTGGCCTGCCGGAACAATCTCGCCACTACGCTCCTGGCGATCGGGAGAGCAGCAGTCGCGGTGGTGGTGTCAGGCCTGGTGTTCTTGGCGACTTACCTGCCACTTCCCCATCCACGCGCATCATTGCAGTACCTGCTTGGGTTCCAATCACATCAGTCGTCTTTAGGACATATGGTCGGCTTCGCGGGTCGGGTGACCGCGCACCCGCCGTGGTGGACCTTCCTCTGGTTCGCGGGCCACGGCCTGGGCAGCGTCGTGACGGTGGCGTCCCTCGCGTGCTGCGCGATTGCTTTGATCAGCCGACGAGATCGGCTCGTGGCGTGGTGCCTTGCGGCACTCGTTGGGCCACTGGTGTTTCACATGTTCATCGCAGGCGTGGTATTGGCCTACTACTGGGTGTTGTGGATGCCGGCTTACCTGGCGTTGGTGGCGCTCGGCTTAGGTGAGGTGGTCCGGCTGGCGGCGAAGTACGGCACCGCCGTGCGGTCCTTGGCTGCCGCAGCCATGGTGGTGGCAGTAGCGGTCTTCGTCTTTGCGTCGGTCCGCGACTCGGTGCGCGTTGCAACTCGATCCGTTGCTGGGCCGGCGCGACTACCGACGATCATGAGGGAGGATGATCTGCACGGACCTGTGATCGTCACTGGCCTCGCTTCCTGGCAGTTTTGGGGTGTCGACGTCGGCAGAGTTAGTTTCTCTATGCCAGCCTCGCTCGACGGTTACGACACGGTAATACTCGCTGCGGGAGGCTGTCGTCACGATGTTGACCAGGCCACCCGTGCGCTCGTGGCGGCGAATACGGCCGAGGGCCGTCTACGTAACGTTTACCGCGATCGCACGATGGTTGTTTACGCCGCCCTGTCGATGCTACAGTCGCCCACGCCCTCGGAGATTGCCGCCCAGCCCCCAACCGACCCTGCGGCGGGCTGCTAGTGAATAGACTGCTTTGTTACCATTGTGGAGTGGTGAGCGGGCAACGTAGCGGGTAAGCGTTGCTCCTGCGCAGCACTTATCCGGCCGCGCTTTCCGAGCATGGATGGCCCGGGGAACTTGCGTCGTCTGGCGCGTTTGGGCGTGCTGCCTCGATTGTGGACTGCGCCGGTGACAGTCGCTCTGGCGACCGGCTTTCACGTTGTCCCACGCGGCAAATCCTCTGCGAAATGAGGGATTCCGGGCGCACTGTCGTCCGGCGATGTGACGGATCTCATCTGGCGCGACGCGGCGGGAGGGGGCAATAGTCGAAAGTGACGAGTTCGGCGGACGACGGATGCGCGCCCTCACGCTCAACGTCTCCCGTGTTGAAGCAGTTCTGCCACGCGCTGGGCGGGCACACAGATCACGTCCAGCGGTCGCGGCGGCTGAGCGAAGGAGGGCGATCGCATGTTCGACGTCGATGAGGTGCTCGATCGCTCGGGGCTGAAAAGCGCGCAGGTGCGCGAGTACGTGCGGTACTGGGCTGAGCTGACCGGGGCGGAGCGCGTCGAAGTCGTCGAAGCCGCGGACGACGACCGGCTGATCCGCGAGGCGCTCGAGGCCGGTGAGATCTTGCCGGCGGGCGAGGGGTGTTACTACGCCCGGAGCTACCTCAAAGATACGGCCCGCTCTGAAGAGCGCACAATCGTCGCGACCGCCGACCCGGCCGACAAGGGTGTCTACAACAACTGGCGGCCGTCGTCGCAGATGCGCCCGTTGCTCGAGGAGCGGATGCGCGGCGCGTCGGTCGGCAAGACGATGTACGTCATCCCGTACCTCATGGCGTCGCCGGGATCGCCGCTTGAGGCCTACGCCGCCGGTGTCGAGCTCACCGACTGCCGCACCGTGGTGTTGCACATGATCCGTATGGCGCGGGTCGGTGTCGCGCACATCAACAACTTGGCCAAGCCCGACATGTTCGTGCGGGCGGTGCACGTCACTGGTGACCTCGAAAACCTCGGACAGGGCACCGAAGACGACCAGCGGTACTTCGTGACGTTCGCCGACGAGCGCACCATCCTGCACTTCGGCTCGTCGTACGGCGGAAACGCGTTGCTCGGAAAGATCGCGCACGGACTGCGCCAGGCGTCCTACGACGGTTGGGCGTCCGGCGAGTTCCTCGCCGAGCAGTTCATGTTGCTGGGCATCACCGACAAGGAGACCGGCCGCAAGTACCACGTGTGCGGCGGCTTTCCGAGCGCGTCAGGAAAGACCAATCTGGCGATGACGCTCGCTCCGGACGCGCTGGGCGACCGCTACCACGTCGAGTTCTACGGCGACGACATCACGTGGATGTGGGTCAACGCCGACGACGGCCGGTTGTACGCGATGAACCCCGAGTTCGGCGTGTTCGGCGTCGCGAAGGACACCAACGAAGACACCAACCCGACTGCGCTTGAGGCGGTGGCGCCGGGCACGAAGACGCTGTTCACGAATGTCGCCTACAACCCGAAGACCCATGAGGTCTGGTGGGAGGGTCGTACGCCAGAACCGCCGTCCGATCTCGACGGCTGGCTTGACTGGACCGGCCGGCCGATCGCGGACCGTTCGGAGGCGGAAAAGCTTGAGGCGTGGGCGCATCCGAACAGCAGGTTCACCACCACGCTCGCGAACGTGCCGAACGTCGCGCGTGACTTCGACGATCCGCGCGGTGTGCCCGTCGACGCAGTCATCTTCGGAGGCCGAACGCGCGACCGCGAGCCGCTCGTGCGGGCGATGACCGACGTCGCGGAGGGCGTGTACGACGGATTGACGCTTGGGGCGGAGGCGACGTACGCCGCTGAAGGTGTCGAAGGGCAGTTGCGCTACGACCCGATGTCGATGCGCCCGTTCATGTCGTATCCCGAGGGACGCTACGCGGCGCACTGGCTCTCTATCGTCGGCGCGGCGCGGGAGAAGCCGATTTTCGCGCACGTCAACTGGTTCCAGCGCGATCCAAACGACGGGCACTTCCGGTGGCCGGGATATCGCGACAACCTGCGGGCGCTGTTGTGGCTGGTGCGGTTGAAGAACGGCGAGGTGTCTGGCGTGCCGTCGCCCGTCGGTGTTTTACCCGCGCGCGATGAGCTGGAACTCGAAGGGCTGCAGATCGACCCCGCCGACCTCGACGTGCTGCTGCACATCGACGTGCCGCGTTGGCGCCGGGAGATGGGGTTCCGGCAGCAGCATCTTGAGCAGTTCCCCGATTTGCCGGAAGCGATCTGGGAAGCTCACCGCCGGGTGGCGGCGGCGCTGGGCGGCGGCTGAAGCCGGTCGGCTGGGGGCGTCGGCCGGTGCGCCGGCGTCGGCCGGTGCGTCGGCCGTTTGTCGGCGGGAACGCGACTAAGAGCTCGCGTTTGCGCCGACAGTCGGGTGCTAGAACTTGACGACTGACCAGTTGTCGCCGCCGTCCGTCGTCCGCCACAGCTGACGCGTGCCGTTAACCACCGGAATGGCGAAGCCGTCGTTAACGGTGGTGAACCCGATGAAGGCGAACTCTGTCGCTGACGGCACGCTCGGCGTTGAGACGGACGCCGTCGAACCGTCGGAGTTGACTCGCACGAGCTTGCCGCCGGTCGCGACGATCGCCGACTTGTCGTCGACTCCACCGATCGCGACCGGCTGAGCGCGAACGTCAAGCGTGGATGTGGCCACCTGCCAAGACTTGCCGAAGTCCGGTGAGAAATACACCCCGCCGATAGTCCCGGTGAATGAGGGGCATGCGAGCCACAACCCCTTCGGCGTTGGCGACAGCTGTTCCGGTTCGCCAGCAGCGCTGGTGCACGGGAGACCAGTTGCCAGCGTGGAGAACTTCTGGCCGTCGGTGCTGCGCAGCCCGATCGGCTTGCCGGTTGAGTAGTCGGTGCCGATGACGGTCACCGTCTTGCCTTGGACGGCGAGCATCGGCTCCGGCGCGCCGAACCCGACGAGCGGCTGCTGCACGATGGTCCACTTGCCGCCCGGATACGTCGCGGTGAACAGTCCGTATCCCGGGGGGAGGCCCGCCTTGCCGTTAGCGTCCGCGATCGCCCACACTTTTCCGCTTGCCACGGCGAGTTGGTGCACGCCTCCCATAATCGGGAAGTAAGGGTCGGAGTACTGCGCCCAGTGCTGGCCGCCGTCCGTCGTCT
>JAICYF010000139.1 GCA_025934355.1 Acidothermaceae bacterium | reverse complement strand
TGTTGCCGTTTCATGATTGAGCCCCTTCCGGCGTGCTCGGCGCGGGTATCAGGTCGGGAGCTTGCCAAATCTGCACCTGGCCAACGCCGACCCGAAGATCGAGGTCGAGTTCGCCAGCTTGCTTTCCGCTCGCGGGGAACGTCATCGTGCGATCGAGTTGGGTGCCGCCGAAGTTCCGGTAGAACAACCGAAGTTCGCCAGCGCCGGCACGGGCGTGCACCACAACCTTCACGTTTCTCGGCACGATGACGTCCATGTCACCGATGCCGACCGTGGCGGTGACGTGCTTGGTGGCGCCGTTCATGTCCAGTTCGCCGAGGTCGAGCATCTGGTTTCCGATCCCGAGGCGGTAGCGCGACTGCAGGTCGCTGACGCTGATGGGCGTGTCGTGACGATTGCCAATGCCGCCGTGCAGCGGCACGTTGACCGCCGCGGCGACGACCAAGCAAACGGTGAGGACGGCGCCCCACGCGACGAGACCGCGCGACCTCCCGAACCACGCGCCTGCGACCAGCACGAGGCCAACGCTGAGTAGTGCCGCGGCGAAGATGCCTTGCGCGGAGATGTCTATCGCCCCTGACGCGCCGAGCGCGAGCAGCGTCCCGGCGACGACCAAAGCGAGGCTGAAGCCGACGGGTCCGAGCAGCGACGGCGGACGCCCCGGCGCGGGGGCAGGAGGAGGAGACGCGGGGGAGAGCCACGGCTCGTCGGTCTCGTCGGTTGGGGTCGGGTAGATCGGCGCGGTGTAGGTCTGACCCGCGTACGTCGGCGCGGCGTACGGCGTTTGGGTGGCGGAACTCGCGCTGTAGCCGGGCGGCGGCCCCAGTGGCGCCCCGCCGCCGCCACCGGGAGCTTGCCGATCCTGCGAGGTGGGCGTCGCGGCGCCGTCGCCGTGCCGGAAAATGATCAACGCGCCGATGGCCGCGGCCAGGATGATCGCAGGGAACGGCCCAGGCCAGCTGTGGCCCACCATGGCGCCGACCGCGATGACACCAAGAATGCCGATGCCAAAGGCGAACACGGTGAAGACCGTGCCGCGTCCCCGAACCAAGCGCTGCGCCTCCGACTGCGTCGCGGTGTCGTCCGGGATTAGCAGCCAGGCCATCGCGTACAGCAGCAGCCCGGCGCCGCCGAAAACGGCGAGCACGGCGAGAGTGATGCGGAAAATCACTGGGTCGAGGCCGGTGTAGCGGCCGAGACCGCCGCAGACGCCCGCGATCACCCGGTCGGTGCTGCTCCGCCGAAGATTGCGCACGTCACGCCGGCTCAGTGGCGGCGCTGAGGTGGGACTTTGTTCGCTCATACTCCACATCGTCGGGCAGAGCCGCCGTGGTCGATATCGGGAACTACCCTGGCGCGACCCTGATCTGCGGCCTGACCGCGCCCGTTCGCCCCTGATCCGTGTGACCATCGAGGCGTGCCATCACCGAAGTTGTATCGCGCCACGCGCCGCCGCATGGTCGCCGGGGTCGCGAGGGGGCTGGCCGACCACATCGGCGTCGACGCGCTCGTCGTCCGCGCGCTGTTCGTCATCCTGGCCTTCGCGGGCGGCGCGGGCATCGCGATGTACGCGGCGTTCTGGGCGTTCGTACCGGTGGCACCACAAAGCCTGGACGACGGGGGCGTGGTTGGTTACGCGCTCGGACGCCGACGTCGCGGACGCGTAGGGCGCGACCGTTTCGGTGACAACGGCCAGTACATCGCGCTGGCGACCGTCGCGATCGGTGGGGTGCTCGCCGTGCAATCGCTCGGCCTTGGACTGCCGGGTGGCCTGTTGTGGCCGCTCGCGCTGACCGGGTTCGGTGCAGCTGTGCTGTGGCGGCAGGCTGACGACGCCCAACGCACCCGGTGGCGGACGGCAGTGGGTGGTCAGCGTCCGCGGTTGACGACAACACTTGCTGGCGCGGTGCTCGTGTTCGCGGGTGCCGGGACCTTCCTGGCTTACCACGCGCAGTTGGGCCAAGTGCGCAACGGTTTGCTTTCGACCGCGGTGCTGGTCACCGGCATCGCGGTCATCACCGGGCCGTGGTGGCTTGGCACCGTGCGCGCGTTGTCGACGGAGCGGCGGGCTCGCATTCGCGAGCAAGAGCGCGCCGAACTTGCGGCGCATCTGCACGATTCCGTGCTGCACACCCTGGCGCTCATCCAACGCCACGTCGACGACCCGCGCGAGGTGCAACGGCTCGCGCGCGGTCAGGAGCGTGAACTGCGCACGTGGCTCTACCGTCCGTCGTCCGACCAAGAGCGCGACTTCGGCCGGGCGCTGGAACGAGCGCTCGCCGAAATCGAGGACAGCCAAGGCGTTTCCATCGATGTCATCGTTGTCGGCGAGTGTGAGATCGACGACCGGCTCAACGCGACGTTGCAAGCTGTTCGCGAGGCCGCGCTCAACGCGGCCAAACACTCGGGCAGCGACGCGATCTCGGTGTACGCGGAGATTGAGCCGTCGAAGGTGACCGTTTTCGTGCGCGACCGCGGCAAAGGTTTCGACATGAACGCGGTGCCGGAGGACCGGCTCGGCGTGAAAGAGTCGATCGTGGGGCGCATGGAACGCCACGGCGGTAAGGCGTTCATCCGCACGGCGCCCAGCGAGGGCACCGAGGTGAGGTTTGAGATGGAGTTAAAGTGAAACCAGTGCGCGTCGTCCTCGTCGATGACCACCGGCTGTTCCGATCTGGTGTGCGCGCCGAGCTGGGTTCGCGCGTCGACGTGGTGGGCGAGGCTGACGATGTCCCCTCCGCTGTCGCCGCGATAACCGCGTTAGTGCCGGACGTCGTTTTGCTCGACGTGCACCTGCCCGGAGGCGGCGGCGCTGAGGTGCTGCGCGCGGTGCTGCCGAAACTGCCCGACGTGCGGTTCCTGGCGGTGTCGGTGTCGGACGCGGCCGAAGACGTCATCGGCACGATCCGCGCCGGTGCCCGGGGCTATGTCACAAAGACCATCTCTGGCGCGGATTTGACCGACGCGGTCGCGCGGGTCGCCGACGGCGACGCGGTGTTTTCCCCACGGCTGGCGGGTTTTGTGCTTGACGCGTTCGCCGCCACCGACGCGCCGTCGATCGATCCTGAGCTCGACGCGTTGACGCAACGCGAGCGTGAGGTGTTACGGCTCATTGCTCGCGGCTACGCCTACAAGGAAATCGCGCGGGAGCTGTTCATCTCGGTGAAGACCGTCGAGACGCACGTGTCAAGCGTGCTGCGCAAACTCCAGTTGTCGAACCGACACGAACTCACCCGTTGGGCGACTGACCGACGGCTGGTCTAGCGTCCGACCCGAGTTCGTCGTCTGACGGCCCGTATCGGAGGTGGAGTGGACGCGTACGTGACCGAAATGTTGACGGCGCTTGCCGCTGGGCTCCACGAGCGGGTGGCGGCCGTGCGTGCGGCGGGCCATGACCCCGCGCACCTCGGAACCCCACGGGATCTCGCCAGGCGGATGCTCGACGCGGTACCGGCCACGCATGATCGCGCGGGGCGTCATCCCCGCGAGTCTGCTAACCGGTCGCGTCATCAGCCGGCTACGGCTGCCCGAGCAAGTTCGTGCCGCCAACCTCGACGCCGTGGCGGCCGCGAAATTCGGCGTCAGCAGAGAACTTGCCGTCATGGTGCCGTACACCATCCCGCGCACCTGGGCCGCCGCGCTCGCGGCCACACGTTTCGATGGCGTCGTCGCCAATCCGCGGTTTAGCCCTGGGCGATCGGTAGGCCTGGCGCTCTTTGGCAAGGCCGGAAAGCGGAGAGCGTGGCCCGGCGACGACAAGCCGACGCGTGCGACCATCGTCGCCGCGCGCATGCAGCTCACATTGGCCGAGGCCCCTTCCGTCAGCGAGCTCACCATCGTCACCCCGCCACGCACCTGAGGGCCTAACGTCATTGAGGCGCGCCGTCAGAACACCACGACGGCAAGCGAATCGTGTGACGGCGACGCTGAGATCGGTCTCGTAGTCCGATATAGCCAGTCTGCGCATAGCTTTGCTCGAAAAGTTGTTTGTTCCGTATTGAATTTCATGGCGAACCGTCGGCCGGTCGGCAGGTGCTTTACCAGCACACCGCCATATGTGTGCAATTATTGAAGAATCCGGCATTTTCACCAGCGGCAATGCGTCGATTGGCGGCTCATATTGGGCCTGCAAACATGCGACACGACTCGCTCGAAGATCCGATGGGTCTTGTTGCGAGATAATGACACCTGCTAGCCTCACCGCCGTTTGAGCACGTGATGCATATTCGGTCCGACTTGGGGAGTTCGGGTGCGCCCATCACGCTTAACGACGGCTGCTTCGCTTGCAACAACGGTGCTCACAGTTGGTGGCGCGGTTGCGCAGGCACTTCCGGCGAACGCCGCACCGATTGCGAACGTCAAGGCGCCGTCAAGTGCGGAAAGCCTTCCGCCGTTGGGCTCGACATCTGCGGGAGGCCGGGTGTCGACGCGGCCGAATGTGTCTAGCCTTCCTTCACGTGGCTCGGGTTTTGACCCGACGACTTCGACCGTCGTGGACGCGTTGACGACGCCGACGTCGCAGACCTTTCAAAACGCGGATGGCAGCCGTACCGTCAAGGCGTCACTGTGGCCCGTGCGGGAGAAGGGGCCGGATGGCGTGTGGCGTCCGATCGACCTGACGCTGGAGTCCGAGCCGGACGGCTCCTTTGGGCCCGTGCGCGGCCCCCGCGCCCATCGGATCGGCGCGAAGGCCACGGGCGCGCTCGTCACCGCGGAAACCGACCAGGGCCCTGTGGTCTTCTCGCATCCCGACGCTTTGCCTGTTCAAGCGACGCGTCACGGCACCACCGCGAGATTCCCCAAGGCGTTGCCCGGCGGACGCGACTTGTCGATCACCCTTCACCCCAACGGGTTCGAGGAAGACGTCACCTTGCCCGATGCGGCGGCTGGTTCGAGTTACACGGAGACGCTGCGCGTGCCACAGGGACTGTCGGTACGGCAAGGCCCGGTCGCTGTGGGTGTTGAGTTCGTTGACGGCAGCGGCAACGTCGTCGCCACCTACGGTGGAGGTGTGGCTTATGCGGCAGTCCCGACGCCGAGCGCAGGTCCGGAAATGGTCGACGTGCAGACCACGTTGACCGGGACGCGCGGCAATACAGTCACGGTGACGAATAGCGTCGACCCGGCGTGGCTGGACGCGCCTGGACGTGTGTTTCCGGTGACCATCGACCCGTCGTGGAACGGGACTACGCAAGGCGGAGGACCGAACTCCAGCACCGGCGGCACGGCGGGCATCGACACCTACGTCAACTCCGATAGCTGCACGAACAAGTATTACGGGCAGAGCACGGACTTGCGCGTCGGCTCCGCGAACGCGGGATACGAGGTCAACTGCGGCACAGGTGAGTATGAAAGCGGCTGGGCCCGAGCTCGCACCTTCCTCTACTTCCCGGAGGACATCACGCCCAGCCAGGGTAACAACGTCAGCTCTGCCAGCCTTTTCATGGGCGTGCGGCAGAGCTGCACCCAGCGCGTGGCAACCTGCAGCCCGAGTGGTTACATCGGGGCAAGCGGCATCGCCACGAGCTGGACCGCCGACCAAGTCGACTGGGAGAACCAGCCGACGCCGGACGGTTACGGTCTCACCGACGCCGAGCCGGTCGTCAATGGCGGGTCGCCGGTGCAGTTCAACGTGACAACGCTGGTGCAGCGCTGGCTCGACGGTGCCGAGGCCAACAATGGCATCGCGCTGGGCGCCGACAACGAGCAGCTTCTCAACGAGTTTCAGAACTACTATCCGGCTGAGAGCAGCACGAACGTTCCCACGCTCACAATCAACTACAGTTACACGCCGCCGAACTATGCGCCTCCCGCGGCGTCGCAGTCGGGTTCCGCGCCAGGCGACAACGCCGTGGTGACGGGCTTGACGCCGACCCTGTCGGTCAGCCCTGTGGCCGACCCGAACGGCGACCAGGCGTACTACCAGTTCCAGGTCGCCAGCGGCTCTGGGGCGACAGCGGGAGATATCGTCGCGGTGAGCCCGCAGCTCACGACGCCGTCGTGGCAGGTGCCGGCAGGCGTGTTGCGGGATGGCGTCACCTACACCTGGAGCGCTGCCACCCGGGATGCTGCGCACTCCTTTACACTCGCCGCTTGGTCGAACCGGCTGCGCCCCGACCTTCGCCTCGGCGCTCGGGGGCCGGAACCGTATGACGTGGTCGGCCCGGTCGCGGTCAACTTGTCCAACGGGAACATCGCACTTTCGGTGTCGACGCATTCGGTGAAGTCCGTTGGGGGAACTTTGGGCTTCACGTTCACCTACAACTCCCAGTCGCCGTTGTTGAACGGCCTGACCGGCTCGTATTACGCGAACCAGTCGGCGCCGGGCAGCGGCCCGTCGTTCACCGGGTCGACGTCGTTGATCCGCCTGGACCCGGCGGTGAACGCCAACTGGGGCACGACCCCGCCGACGCCGTTGCCGGCGGGCTCGTACGGGGTGCGCTGGTCTGGTTACCTGACGCCGTCGGACTCCACCAGCTGCACGACGAGTTGCGCGTACACGTTCGGCGCGGCCTACGCCGGGTACGCCCAGGTCAAGGTTGACGGCGTCACCGTGGTGGACCGCTGGGACGGGCAGACGAACCCGACCGCGGTGTGGGGGGCCAGCCCGGTCACCCTCGCGGTCGGAGTGCCGGTTCCGGTGGAGGTCGACTACTACGCCCCGTCCGGCACGTCGGCGCAGGTGTCGTTGTGGGAGAAGGGCCCGGGCGACCCGGACACCGGCTACCTGGTGCCGTCCTCCTGGCTCGCGCCAGGGTCCGCGGTGCTGCCGCAGGGCTGGTCGATGTCGGCCGGGCCGGGCGGGGCGCTGCGCTACACCAGCGCCCGGGTGTCGGACAACAGCGTCGCCATCGTCGACGCGACCGGCGCCACGCACGTGTTCACCGCCACCTCCTCGACCGACCCCGGCATGGCATGGACGCCGCCCAAGAGCGAGGACTCCACGCTGACCCGCGACGCGAACGGGTTGCTGACGTTGCAGGGCGACGACGGCGTGACGTACGTGTTCAACGCCGACGGCACCCTGCGCTCGGCGACCACCGGCGCCGACGACACGCGCCCCGCTGCCGCGCAGTACACGTGGAGCGGCACCCCGGGCCGGCTGACCACCGTCACCGACCCGGTCTCCGGCCAGTCGATCACACTGACGTATCAGGGTGGCGCGTGCCCAACGCCGCCGGCCGGCTTCGACGCGGCGCCGCCGAGCGGCATGCTGTGCGAGATCAGCTACTGGGACGGCACGGCGACCGACTTGTTCTACGCCGCCGGGCAGCTCGCCCGGATCGTCGAGCCTGGCGGGGAGTCCACCGACTTCGGCTTCACGGGCGACCTGCTCACCAGCTACCGCGACCCGCTCGCCGCCGACGCGATCGCCGCCGGCGCGCGCGCCGACGACGCGACGGCGACCATCCAGATCGGCTACGACGGCAACACCCCGGCGCGAGCCGACTCGGTGACGCTGCCGCTCGCGCAGCCGACGGACAGCTCGCGACCGCAGCGCACCTACGACTACACCAGCGCGACCGAGACCCTCGTGCACGTGAGCAACGCCAGCCAGCCGAACGGGTTCAGCCGCAAGGTCGACTTCGACACGGCGGGCCGGCTGACCGCCGAC
>JAICYF010000318.1 GCA_025934355.1 Acidothermaceae bacterium | reverse complement strand
ATCTGGAAGCTGGCCCCGGCCGGCGCGGTGAATTGGGCCCGCTTCAGCGCCAGGTAGTTCCGGAACTGCTGATCGCGAAGTCCAGCCCGAAAGATCAACGCGAGGTCGTAGGCGGACGACGATTGGCCTGGCGCGTCGAGACCGTTCGGCGTGAGCGCCACCGTGTCGTCGGCGTTGAGGTAAGCCGCCTCGGCGTTCATCGCGGCCAGCGTCGGCGCCAGCCCGCCGTAGGCGTCGGCCAGCGTCACCGCGGCGTCGTTGGCCGACATCATCAGCATCGCCGTGAACAACTCGCTCACGGAGTACGCCGTGCCGGCCACGATGCCGGCCTTCGTGCCGTCGACGCTCGGAGCGTCGCGCTGCGCGGTCACCGCCTGAGCTGGCTTCAGCCGCGGGATCAAGGTGAGCGCGGTCAGCGTCTTGAGCGTGCTGGCGGGGGCGAGGCGCTGGTGTGCGTTGAGGGCGGCCAGCACATCGCCGTCATCGGCGTCGGCCACGATGAACGAGGTCGCGGTGGTGGCGGGCAGCGGCGGCAGACCCGCTTCGACCGCGACTCCGGCGTCCGCCAGCCGCGGGCCACCCACGACGAGCGAATCGGACGACGAGCTGTCGGCGACGGTGTCGCCGGTGCCCTGGCGGCCGGTCACCGAGTTGCCGGGGCTTACTGGGCTGCCGGGGCTCACTGGGTTGCCGGGGCTTAGCGAGTTGCCGGGCGTAGCTGGTGCTGCCACAGCTGCCAGGGCGAGTGATCCGGTCGGCGCCATCGCCCCGACCGCCGCCAGGCCGAGCGACAGCGCGACCCCGGCGAGCCGACGCGGGATGCGCGAAAGAGACGGCGTGACCGGCATGACCGGCACAGACTAGCCGACCGGCAACCGGCGGCGCAGCGAGAGCGCCTGCCGCCACGCCCGTTTTGCGGGCTATGGTCGTGACATGCGGGATCGCACAGAGTCGGGGCTGCCGATCGAGGCGGTGTACGACGCATCGGCGATTGAGGGCTTCGACCCGGCGACCGCGCTGGGGCTGCCCGGTGAGTTTCCGTTCACCCGCGGCGCGTACGCCGACATGTACCGCGGCCGCTTGTGGACGATGCGGCAGTACGCCGGATTTGGCACCGCCGCCGCCTCGAACCGGCGCTATCACCAACTGCTCGCGGCGGGCACCACCGGACTGTCCGTCGCGTTCGACCTCCCCACCCAGATGGGATACGACTCCGATCATCCGATCGCCCGCGGCGAAGTGGGAAAGGTCGGCGTCGCCATCGACTCCGTCGACGACATGGCGACGTTGTTCGGCGGAATTCCGCTCGACAAAGTCTCGACCTCGATGACGATAAACGCGCCGGCGGCGCTGTTGCTGTTGATGTACCAGCTAGTCGCCGAGGATCAGGGAGTCTCACCCGACCAATTGCGCGGCACCGTCCAAAACGACGTGCTGAAAGAGTATGTGGCTCGTGGCACTTACATCTTTCCGCCGCGGGCGTCGTTGCGCTTCACAACCGACCTCTTT
>JAICYF010000258.1 GCA_025934355.1 Acidothermaceae bacterium | reverse complement strand
GCGGCGGTGGCGACGGTGCCGGCGCTGGTGAAGCCGTACACCCGGAACCGCACCGCGCCGTCGGGTTCGAGCTCGGCGACGAAGGCCTCCTCGCCGGCTTCGGGATGGCCGGTCAGGCTGCCGTAGCCGAAACCGTTGCGCTGCGACTCCTCAATGGTCCACACCACGCGGCACGAGAGCGCGACGGCCACCGGCGCCAGCCTCTTAACGATCGCCACGTTGGCGCCGTTGCGCGCTGGACCGTCAGCCAACACGTGCAGCCCGCTGCGGCGCTGGATCTCCCAACCGCGAATTCCCTCAGCCAGTAAGGAAAACTGCGCCATGCCGGCACCGACGATCGCTGACTCGGTGACGGCGTCGTATCCTCGCGGCACGGTCTCGTCGCGGCTCGCGCCGACCTGCGCGTAGTTGAACTCGCGTGCCGAGGCCTGCTCCAACTCTCGGCGCAAGACGCGCTCGATCGGCCCGAGCGCGAGCCCGGGCAGTAGCGGGCGGCCGGACCGCGGTAGCGCAGCCATGGTCAGATCCTTTCAGTTCGCGTCGGTGGGCCGGCCGAGGTCACGATCCTCGGGCACCGGCAGCCGGTGCTGCCGCAGCCGCGACGCGCGCAGGCTGTCGCCATACGCGAGCGCGATCAACCCGCCGCTGAAGATCACCAGCGCGGCGAGCGCGACCCGAAGCGACCATTCGCCCGGTAGGAACATGAACGCTCCGCCGATCGGTACCAACAACGCGAGCTGGCGAAATACGCGCGCACCCGCCAACCGGCGTCGGTCAGCTCGTGCCGGACCCACTCGATGTTGTCGGCCGGCAGCCGAAATCCGATGGCGAACCACAGCCAGCGCAACGGCCCTGGGTCACCCGGCAATCGGCGCATGTCTCGACCGTAGTCGAGCCTGACTCAGCGAGCGGCGCCGCTGTTGGCCGACACCTCAAGGCTGCTGGTGTCGACAGCTTCGAAGGCGCTCGCCGGAATGGTCTTCAGCTGCGAGATCAGGGCGTCGGGCCAGCCGGTGTCGGCCGAGCCCTGGAAATACCACGGTGAGCCGTTGTCGGCGAGCACAAGGCCGTACGTTTGCATCGCTCGCAAGACAACTTGCGTTTGCGCGTTGTAGTGCGAGATGTCGAAGCTGGCCTTCAACCGGAACCGGGCCCCCATTGGCGGCAATGTCGGGTCGTGGTGCGAGCTCGCATCGTGTCGCGCCGGCCACAAATGCGAGGCGTCGGTGAGGTTGGTGGTGAATCGAATCGCATGGTCGACGTGCCCTGTCGCTACCTCGTCCCACCGCAAAAGTCCAGGCAGGATAGGTAATCCCGCGGCGTCGGCCGAGGTCCAGCCATTCGGCCGCAGCGCGTCGCTCGACAGCGACCAGTGCGCACCCGACCCCGCCGTCCAACCGGTTGCGGCCGAATGCGTGTCGAAAGTCTCGAACAACTCGCAGGTGTCGGCGGTTACGACGATCGCGTGTCGGTCACCGTCGGCGTTCGGGCCGCCCTCGATCGCAGTGTCGGCGCCGAGCGGATAGCCGAGGTGGTCACTCTCGTCGTCGTAATCGAACGCCACGGTCACGCGTGGGTGCCCGGCGGGCACAACGGTGATGGGGATTCCGTAGGGCACCGGCTGGGCGCCGTCCGACGGCCCGAAATCGGGATGCAGTTTGCGGGTGCCCGCGCCCATCGCGGCCAGCCATTGCGCGCTATGCGCGTTAACCGGAAGCCCGCGGATGTCGGCGTGCCAATAGTTGTCCGCAGGGAAAATCTGACAATGCGTGCCAGCGATCACGTCCGACGTCCCCGCCTTGACCGGCGGCGCTTTCGGTGCAGGCGGCGTCGCCGCGTGGGTCACACCGGACGACGCGCGCGTCGTAGTCGCGCTCGCCTTCACGGTCGGCTCCGCTGTCGTTGACGACGCGGTCGACGGTGACGCGACGGGGGCTGGTGCGCTCGTGGAGGGTGGCGCTGTTTGCGACGCGGCGGCGGTTGGATCGCCGAGGACAGCAGACGCCGACGGTCGCGTGGTGGACAACGACGGCGCCGCGTGCCGCGTCGTCGCATCACACGCCGCTGCGGCGACGCAGGCCGTCGCGACGGCGGTGACGGCTAACCAGCGATGGGTCATGCTCCTTCTTCGGCAGTGCGAATCTCGCACACGACCTCGCCGCCGGAAATCACCTGACCGACGGACGCCGCGAGACCGCTGACCGTGCCCGCCTTGTGCGCCGTGAGCGGCTGTTCCATCTTCATCGCCTCGAGGACCACGATCAGGTCGCCGGCGGCGACGACATCGCCGTCCGCCACAGCCACTTTGACGATGGTGCCCTGCATCGGCGCGGTCAACGCGTCGCCACCGTGCGCAGTGGAAACGCCCCGGCCCGACCGCGATCGCGGTTTCGGTCTGGCTGAGCCCCTGCCGGTCGCGTCGCTGGACAGGCCGGTCGGCAGGGTGACCTCGAGACGCTTGCCGGCGACCTCGACGGTGATGGTCTCGCGCGGTCGAACGTCGTCGAGGTCGTTATCGGCGGTCGCCTCAAACGGAGGAATCCGGTTGTCGAATTCGGTCTCGATCCATCGAGTGTGGACGGTGAACGTCGCCGTCGGGTCGGCTGGCGCGAACGCCGGATCGTCGACGACGGCGCGGTGGAACGGCAGGACAGTGGGAAGTCCATCGATCTCAAACTCGGCAAGCGCACGGCGGGCCCGCTGCAGAGCCTGCTCGCGATCAGCGCCGGTGATGACGAGCTTGGCGAGTAGTGAGTCGAACGATTGTCCGATCACACTGCCCTGCTCGACGCCCGAGTCGAGACGCACGCCGGGCCCTGATGGTGGGCGCCACACCGTGACTTTTCCTGGCGAAGGAAGGAAATTCCGGCCGGGGTCTTCGCCGTTGACGCGGAACTCGATGGAATGGCCGCGGGCTGGCGGGTCGTCGTAGCCGAGCGATTCGCCAGCGGCGATGCGGAATTGTTCGCGCACCAGGTCAATTCCCGAGACCTCTTCGCTGACCGGGTGTTCGACCTGCAACCGAGTGTTGACCTCCAAGAAGGAGATCGAGCCGTCTTGCCCGACCAGAAACTCACACGTGCCGGCGCCGACGTAACCGGCCGCGCGCAGGATGTCTTTGGACGACGCGTACAGCGTCTTGACCTGCGCGTCGCTGTGATACGGCGCGGGTGCCTCCTCGACCCACTTCGGGTGTCTGCGTTGGAGCGAGCATTCGCGGGTCGAGACGAGGACCACGTGACCGTGGGTGT
>JAICYF010000204.1 GCA_025934355.1 Acidothermaceae bacterium | reverse complement strand
TCGCGCAGCGACACGAGGGCGATCTCGCTCGCGACGAAGAGCGCCTCGATGAGGATCAGCGCGAGGACGACGAGGATGTTCAGCCCGACGTTCACCGCGCGCCACCAAAGCGAACGCGACTATGGCAACCGTCCATGACGGCCAGATTATCCGGTGGACTTCGCCGCTTCTCGATCACGCCGCCTTGTCGATCACGACACCTTGGCTTTGAGGTTCTCGTCGAGCGCGGCGAGGAACTCCTGCGTCGTCAGCCACGGGGTCTGCGGGCCGATCAGCAACGCGAGGTCCTTCGTCATCTTGCCGCTCTCGACGGTCTCGACGCACACCTCCTCGAGCGCGTCGGCGAAGGCGACGACATCGGGTGTGTTGTCGAGCTTGCCGCGGTGTTGCAGGCCGCGGGTCCAGGCGTAGATGGACGCGATCGGGTTGGTCGAGGTCGGCTTGCCCTGCTGGTGCTGGCGGAAGTGCCTGGTGACTGTGCCGTGTGCGGCCTCGGCCTCGACCGTCTTGCCGTCGGGGGTCATCAGCACGGACGTCATCAGGCCGAGCGAGCCGAATCCCTGAGCGACCGTGTCGGACTGCACGTCGCCGTCGTAGTTCTTGCAGGCCCAGACGTAGCCGCCCTCCCACTTCAGCGCGGAGGCGACCATGTCGTCGATGAGCCGGTGCTCGTAGGTGATGCCAGCTTTTTCGAACTCGGCCTTGAATTCCGACTCGAAGACTTCGGCGAACAGATCCTTGAACCGGCCGTCGTAGGCCTTCAGGATCGTGTTCTTCGTCGACAGGTAAACGGGATAGTGCCGCTCGAGCCCGTACCGGAACGAGGCGCGGGCGAAGTCGCGGATCGAGTCGTCGTAGTTGTACATGCCCATCGCGACACCGCCGCCGGGGAACTTCGCGACCTCGAACTCCATCGGCGCGCCGCCGTCGTCCGGGGTGTAAGTGATGGTCACCGTGCCGGGGCCCGGGACGACGAAGTCGGTCGCCTTGTACTGATCGGCGTGCGCATGGCGGCCGATGACGATCGGCTTGGTCCAGCTCGGCACGAGTCGCGGAATGTTGCTGATGATGATGGGCTCGCGGAAAATCACGCCGCCCAAGATGTTGCGCACCGTGCCGTTCGGTGACTTCCACATTTTCTTCAGCCCGAATTCCTCGACCCGCGCCTCGTCGGGCGTGATGGTCGCGCACTTCACGCCAACGCCGTGTTGGTTGATGGCGTTCGCGGCGTCGATCGTCACCTGGTCGTCGGTGGCGTCACGGTGCTCAATGCCGAGGTCGAAGTACAACAGGTCGACGTCGAGGTAGGGCAGGATCAGCTGCTCTTTGATGAACTGCCAAATGATGCGGGTCATCTCGTCGCCGTCGAGCTCGACGACCGGGTTCGCGACCTTGATCTTCGCCATCGCGCGTGTTTCTCCTATCCCGTAACGAAAATCTCTACAGATCGCGGACGTCGGCCTGCTTGGCTCGCACCGCTTCGGCCGCCTTTTGCAACGCTTCGAGCTCGGACGACGTGAGGTCGGTCTCGACGACCCGCTTCACGCCTCCAGCGCCGACCTCAGCCTCGACTCCGAGGTAAACACCGCTGATGCCGTACTGCCCGTCGACCCACGCGCAGACGGGCATCACCGCGCCGGCGTCCTCGGCGACGGCCTTTGCCATGCGGGCGGCGGCCGCAGACGGCGCGAAATACGCCGAACCGGTCTTCAGCAACGCGACGACCTCGCCCCCGCCGTTGCGGGTGCGGGTGACCAATTGCTCCACCTTCTCACCGCTCAACAGGTCGGTCAGCGCCTTCTTCTCGCCGTCCATCTCAACGGTGCATTGCGACGGCACCGGCACCATCGTGTCGCCGTGCGACCCAAGCGTGAGCGTGCGCACCGCGCCGACCGGGACGTTGAGCTCCTCGGCGACGAAGTAGGAAAACCTTGCGGTGTCGAGCATTCCAGCCTGACCGAGCACCTGGTTCTTCGGGAAGCCGGTGGCAAGTTGGGTGAGCGCGGTCATCTCATCGAGTGGATTGCTGACGACGATGACGACGGCGTTCGGCGCGTGCTTGGCGACGTTTTCAGCGACGCCGCGCACGATCTTGGCGTTGGTCTCGATGAGGTCCATGCGGCTCATGCCCGGCTTGCGCGGCAGGCCGGCGGTGATGACCACGATGTCGGCGCCGGCGATCGCTTCGTAGCCCTCGCCGTTCGCGCCGGTGGTCTGGCCGACGATCTGGGTCTCAAAGCCCTCGATCGGCCGCGACTGGTTCATGTCGAGCGCGATGCCTTCGGGCTTGCCTTCGACGATGTCGGTCAGCACGACCCTTTCAAAAATGTCGTACTCGGCGAGCCGAAGGGCGGTGGTCGAGCCGTAAAACCCGGCTCCAACGACAGCGACGGTTCCTTTGCGAGGCTTGCCTGCACCGCTCATCTCATTGGCTCCAGACGTCGAGAACGCCACACAGTACGGCCGTCATGCTATGCGCGGACGTCGCCCGCCCGCGACTTGGGGTCAGGTGCTGGTGACGGCGGCGAGGAGCATGAGCGTCCCGCCGATGATGCCCATCGTCACCACGTCGGTGAACCTGCTGCGGACCACGAGCAAGCCAGCCTTGCGCGCCGGCAGCACGAGCCGGAAGAGCGCGCCCGCCAGCACCGATATCGAGATCGCCAGATTTCCCCACCGGAAGTGGTGCATCGCGATGACCACCAAGCCGACACCGACACCGCAGATCACCAGAGCAAGCGGGACGTCGGCGACTAGTGCTCCCGCCGGCCGGCTTTTGCGCCGCGGCGCCGTCGTGACCATCGGCGCGGTGTCGGCCGCACCCGCGAGACTGCCCGCGGGCACGACGGCGCTCGCGTCGTCCGGGGTCTCGACGATCGAGAGGTCGGCCTCAACCGGCAGCGGGTCTGATCGCACGACTCCAAACTACCCTCAGGCGCCCGCGCGATGGACCCGCCCGGCGTCGCCGGTTCGGCTGCGGCGGGCGGCGTGCCTGCGCCCCGGTTGCTAGCCACAGGGTGAGCCGAGCGGGCGGTACGGGTGTGTGTCTTGTGTCCCGGGGGGTAGAGGCGCAACAGACATCCCGCACACAGATATCCCGCCCAGCCCAATGCGGAGGCACAGTTGTGGACGCGCCGTACCTAAGCGTCGAGGACACCGGCGAGCTCTTCGTGCTTGAAGCCGACTGCACGACCGTCGGCCGAGGCGACGGCATCGACGTCGCGCTTACCGACCCGACCGTCTCGCGCCTGCACGCTGAACTTGTGCGCCGCGGACCTTATCTCTACGTGAGCGACCTGGGGCTGTCGACAAACGGCACCCGGGTCAACGGTCGGCCGGTCGGACGCCGGCTGCTCGCCGACGGCGATGTGATCGCGTTCGGCGCGGCCCGCTGCCGCGTTGGCGGGCTCGACCTGAAGGAGATCGACGAACCGCCCACCGAGCTGCGCCGCGGCAACGCCCCCGACCTGACCCGTCGGGAGCAGGAGGTGCTGACGGCGCTGTGCCGGCCCGCGCTCTCGCAGGAGGCGTTCGTCGCGCCGGCCACCGCGCGGGAGATCGCCGACGAGCTCGTGGTCACCGAGGCCGCGGTGAAACAGCACTTACTGAGGTTGTATTCGAAATTCCGAATACCCGAAGGTGTTGGTCGTCGGGCCAGACTGGCGAACGAGGTGATCAGCTCCGGTGTGGTGCGACCGTTGCCGGAGAACAACCGGGTGCCGGCGAAGGACGGCGGCCCGATTCGGCGCGCTGGCTAGCGCAAGCCGAGGTTGCGCTCGGCGGCTTCGACGCAATTACGGAACAGCATCGCCACGGTCGTCGGACCGACGCCGCCGATGCGGGGCGTGACCGCGCCGGCCACCTCGGCGACACCCTCGTCGACGTCCGGCAACAACCGTCGGCCCTCGTAGCGGACGCCGCCACCGACGACGACAGCGCCGGGCCGGACGTGCTCCGCGCGAAGGATGCCGGGCACGCCCGCGGCGGCGACCACGATCTCGGCGCGCCGGGTGTAGTCGGACCAGTTGGGCACGCCGGTGTGCACCACGGTGACCGCGGCGTTGGCCGTCGGCCGCTTCTGGCTGAGGAGCATCGCGAGCGGACGGCCGAGGGTCGTGCCCCGACCGAGGATGCAGACCTCGTGGCCGGAGACCGGGATCTGGTGGTGGGCGAGGAGCGCCTCGATGCCGGCCGGCGTGCACGGAACTGGGCCTCGCATGCCGAGCGCGAGCCGGCCCATGTTCGTCGGATGCAGTCCGTCGACGTCCTTGTCGGGGTCCATCTCCATCAGCGCCGCGTCGAAGTCGATCTGCGGTGGCGTGGGATGTTGCACGAGCATTGCGTCGACGTCCTTGTCGTCGTTGAAAGCGCGAATCGCAGCGACGACGTCGGCCTGGGTGGCGGTCTGCGGCAGGTGCACGTGCGGCGAGCGAAGGCCGAGCTCGACCGCCTTCTCCTGCTTCATGCGGATGTAGCCAGCGCTCGCAGAGTCGTCTCCGACGAGGATCGTGCCGAGTCCCGGCTGATGACCGGCCTCGACCAGCGCCTTGATGCGCGGCTGCAGATCGGCGAAAACAGCTGCCGCGACAGGGGTGCCCTCAAGGATCCGCGCGCTCATGGCGTCAGTCTTTCATGGCCGCGATCTCGCCCTTTGCGCCGAGTGACTCGCGATTCGCGCCGAGTGACTCGCGATTCGCGCCGAGTGAAGGGTTCGGGTCGTGTGGGAGCGCGCACAAGCAGCGCAAGCCCTTCACTCGACGCGGAGCGCGGTCTAAACGGGGTGCTAGTGGAAGAAGTGCCGCGTCCCGGTGAAGTAGAGGGTGATCCCGGCCGTCT
>JAICYF010000180.1 GCA_025934355.1 Acidothermaceae bacterium | reverse complement strand
GGTGTGAGTCCAGCAGTGTGCGTCACGCGTTTGGACACCCGGCATCGAGGGAAGACGGCCTGACATTGCCGAAAGCCGGGAGGCGCTGGGCCGCAAGGAGCAGCGCGAGACGCCGCGGCTGAGCTGCCGGGAGGCGTGATGGTTCGCAAGACGAAGCGTTATGCAGCGGGGATTGTCGCAGTCGTGACGGGCGCGTCGCTGGCCAGCACGAGCGGCGTCGCCCTCGCCGACGGGCACTGGCGCGATCACGGTCGCGTGCACCTTGACCACGCTTTCGTCATCATGCTGGAGAACCATTCCGAACACGGCGTCATCGGCGACCCCAACGCGCCATACATGACCTCGTTGGCGAACACCTACGGCGACGCGACGAATTACTACGGCGTGACGCACCCGAGCGAGCCGAACTACGTCGCGTTGATCAGCGGCTCCAACTGGGACACGAACACCGACAACCCGGCCAACCGCTTCGACCACACGAACATCGTCGACACCCTTGAGGCAGCGGGAAGAAGTTGGGGCGCCTACCTTGAGGCGATGCCATCGGTGGGTTACCTCGGCGACTCCTGGCCCTCTGACAGCAACCCGCTGTACGCGTCGAAGCACAACCCGTTCGTGCTGTTCAACGACGTCCGCGACAACGCTGCTCGTTTGCAAAACGTCAAGCCGTACACCGACCTCAGCGCCGACCTGAACAGCCGACACGCACCGCAGTTTGTGTTCATCGCGCCCGACCAGTGCAACGACATGCACGGCGGCGTCTACACCGCGGTCGCCGGTCATCCCGAGACGCCATGCCCGTACGGGTCAACCAATGACGACGCGAACGACGCAGCTCTAAAACAGAAGGCCGACGCGTTCGTGAAGAGCGCGGTGGCGACCATCATGCACAGCCGAGCCTGGACGACGCACTCCGCGATCTTCATCGTCGCCGACGAGGGCGACTACACCGGCAACCCCACCACCGGCGGTTGGGACTCACCGGCCGGTTGCTGCGACTCACCGACGCTGCCCGCCGGCGACCCCGACATCAGCGCCTCATGGCCGGGCGGGCTGTACGGCGGCGCGCTGGTGCCAGCGATCGTCATCAACGGCGGCAAGCAGCGCCACGTCGTCGACAACACGCCGTACAACCACTACTCGTTGCTGCGGACGCTCGAGGACGCGTGGCGGTTGCCGGAGCTTGGCTTCACCAGTGACCATCGCCAGGTGTGGACCATGAATCGACTGCTGTCAGGTTCCTGAAAGGTTGCGCCCGGTACCCTTGAGGCTATGAGCGTCGCGGCCCTAACAGCGCTTTCCAGCACACCGAGCGGCGGCGCCCCGGGGGGACCGCTCGGTAAGAGCGGGTTCCGCGACGTCAACGACTTCGCGAAAGACACCTCGTGGCTACACGGCGTCATGTCGGACTACGCCACCTACGGCGTGGTGCTGTTCGGCGTGCTTGTCGTCGTCGGCTTCTTGTGGGCGCGGTCGCGGTCTGACCTCTCGGGGGTGGCGGCGGCGTTGTGGGCGGCGGGCGGCATGGGCATCGCGCTCGCGCTCAACCAACTGATCGTCCACGCCGCCGACGAGCCGCGGCCCTTCGCCTCGATGTCGAACGTGCTCCTGCTCGTGCACCACGCCAACGATCCGGGCTTCACCTCCGATCACTCGGTGATGGCGGGCGCCGTCGCGGCGGGGCTGTTCTTCGTCCGCAAGGTGCTGGGGTGGGTTACCGCGGCGGCAGCGGTGTTGATCGCGTTCGCCCGGGTCTACGTGGGCGTGCACTACCCGCAGGACGTGCTGGCCGGGCTCGCGCTCGGCGCCGTCGTCGTGTTGGCCGGTTGGCTGTTGGTGCGGCCCGGGCTGACGCGCCTGCTCCACGCGCTTGAACGCGGGCCGCTCCGGTGGGCAGTGTCCGGGCATCAGCGGCTTAGCTGGGTGCAGTCGCGGGCCCGCTAGGTCGAGGCGCTCGCCCCGACCGTCGGCGCGAGCGCGACGGCCACCCGCCGACCGTCGGCGCGAGCGCGACTAAGAACCCCGCATTCCGCCGACAGTCGCCGTCCAGTCACCCGCCGACAGTCGCCGCCCAGTCACCCGCCGACAGTCGCTGCGCGCGCGCCCAGTCACCTAACCGCCTAACCGCCTAACCGCCGAGTCGCCGGGCGGACGGGGGCAGACGCGCGTCGGGTAGCCTGCATCCGCGACGGTAACGCCCTCGTCGCCCTCGTAGCTCAGGGGATAGAGCAACGGTTTCCTAAACCGTGTGCCGCAGGTTCGAATCCTGCCGGGGGCACCTTTTTCTGTGTGGCACTCGACGCCGTGTCAGCCGCCGTTCGCATGCGATGGCGCCTCCAAGCCCCAGCGGCTAACCGCCCGATTTCACGCTGACGACGTCGCGCGTGGGTGTCACCGCAGGCAACCGGACGACGGCACGCAAGCCGCCGAGCGGGCTAGTCTCCAGCCGCACGTCACCACCATGCGCGCGGGCGATTGACCATACGATCGCCAAGCCCAACCCGGCACCACCTTCGTCGCGCCCACGACCGGCGTCGAGGCGAACCCAGGGCTGAAAAACCCGCTCGCGATCCCCGGCCGGAATGCCCGGTCCGTCATCGTCGACGGTGACGACGACGTCGCTGCCGACCCTCGTCGCACTCGCCTCGACGTTGCTCTTCGCGTAACGCCGTGCATTCGCCAACAGGTTGTCAACCATTCTCTGCAGCGCGATTTCGTCGCCGTCGACGACCAAGTCGGGCGATGGCGCCGCCAACAAGCCGCCGACGTCAACCGCACCGTGATGTCGCGGGGCGCCACTGTCGAGCCGAGCCAATAGCAGCAGGTCTTCGGCGAGCTTGCCCAGCCGCTCGACATCTGCGAGCGCCCCGGCCACGATACGAGGCCAGTCTTCGGCAGTATTCGGCACGGCGAGCGCGACCTCGAGCTGGGTTCGCAGCGACGCGATCGGCGAGCGCAACTCATGAGCGGCGTCCGCGATGAACCGGCGCTGTGTTTCGTTGGACGCGTGCACCCTGCGGAGTAGCTCATTCAACGTGTCGCCGAGCTTGCGCAATTCCTCGCCACCAGCTGGCAAATCGAGCTTCGGCGCTTCAGCGGTGACGCTGACGTCAACGGCGTCAGCGGCTGCGCGCAATCGATCGACGGGCTGCAACGCCGCGCTCACCGCAAGCCAGGTCGCCGCTGCGGCAGCGAGCAAAATCAGCGGGACCACGACGAGCAACACCCGGCGCAACGCGTTCAACGTCGACGTCACATCACCCAGGGGCGCCGCGGCGACCACTGTCACCGGGACGCTGCGGAAATCCACAGTCGTGGCGAAAACGCGCAGACTCGACGAACCGATCGTGCTCGATGATGTGGTGAATGGCCGACCGTGATGCTTGGCCAACTGCTCAACCGGCATGAGTTCGAGCACTCGGCTTGCTGAGTCGGTGGCGGCGAGCACGGTGCCTGCTGAGTCAAGAACCTGCGCAAGCGTCGTCGCCCCAGCAGGCGCGGGCAACGGCGACGGCAGGTCGCCCGAGGCAACCACCTGGCTCACCGTCGCGACTTCCGCGCGCACCGTGACGTCAACGGAGTTGACCCGGCGATGCTCAAAAACCGTGGCCAACACAACGGTTCCAACGACGAGCCCGAGTGCGAGCACCGCGGTTGCGGCTGCTGTGACACGTAACCGCAACGAGCGCCGGCCCCACCAGCCGAATGAACTCGACGTCATGGCGGCCGCAATCGATAACCGACGCCGCGCACGGTCTGCAAAGCGGCCCGGCCGAGCTTGCGTCGCAGGTACCCGGCATAGACCTCGACGGCGTTTTGATCCGTGGCCGCGTCGGGCCACACGTGCTCGAGCAACTCAGCCTTCGTCACCACGCGCGGGTAGTGCCGCATCAGGTATTCGAGCATCGCCGACTCACGCGCCGTCAGGTCGAGCACCTCACCGGACGCCGCAAAGACCCGAGCCGCTGGGTCGAAAGTCAGCGGCCCAACCTCGATCAGTGGCGCACGTGGACGCGCCCCTCTCCGCAACAACGCACGCAACCTGGCGAGCAACACGACAAAGGAAAACGGTTTGGTGAGGTAGTCGTCAGCGCCGAGGTCAAGGCCGTCGGCTTGGTCGTACTCGCCGTCCTTCGCCGACGCCAGCAAAATCGGTGTCCAGACGCCGCGAGCGCGCAGCTGCTTGGTCACCTCGTAACCCGACATTGATGGCAGCATGATGTCGAGCACAATCGCGTCATAGCCGACGGTGCTGGCTAGCTCGAGCGCGCGCAAACCATCAGTCGCGACGTCGACGGTGAAGCCGGCGTGAACCAGCCCGCGCTCAAGCGCCGCTGCCATCCGTTCCTCGTCCTCCGCCACCAACAACCGCAAGTCGCGGCACCTCCTCCCGTCGTCCGATTAATCGACGCTCGACCATCACCGATTCGATCATCCGTGATCGTTCCGGCGCGAAGCTGTGGCGAACCTGTGGCCGCCAGGCGCAAATCTGACGCGAGGCGGTCGCCGCGTTCATAGTGTGCGCATGACACGAGCATTCACCACCCGTCGCCTTCGCTGGGCACTCCCGGCTGGTGTCGCGGCGGCGATCGCCGTCGGCTCGCTGACGTCGTCCGTGACGAACAGCGCCGCCGCCGAGCCGAACCTGCCGGCGCACACCGCTGCCCAGCTCCTCGTCGATCTCGAAACCGCCAACCCGCCGGGATTCTCCGGGACGATCGTCGAGACCGCGAAACTAGGGCTGCCGCAACTCCCCAGCATCGGCGGATCGGGAAGTGACTCGTCGCTGTCGCTGGCGAACCTTGTGACAGGGGCCCACACCGTGCGGATCTGGTACGGCGGCCATGACAAGCAGCGAATCGCGCTGCTCGGTCAGCTGTCGGAGAGCGACATCATCCGCAACGGCACGGATCTTTGGACTTACAGTTCGACCGACCGGCAGGTGACGCACTCGACGTTGAGCGCCAGCGAGACCAAGGGGCTTGCGCATCACGACATCAGCGGCATGACGCCGCAGGCCGCCGCCGACGCCGCGCTGAAGGCGATCGACCCGACGACGGCGGTCCAGGTCGACCGCACCGCGCGCGTCGCTGGTCGGGCCGCCTACCAATTGTTGCTGACCCCAAAGGATTCTCGCTCTTTGATCGGCAGCGTCAGGATCGCTGTAGACGCGCAGACGTCGGTGCCGCTGCGGGTTCAAGTGTTCGCGAAAAGTGCGACTTCGCCGGCGATCCAGGTCGGCTTCACCGACGTCAGCTTCAAGACCCCCAATGCGTCGGTGTTCACTTTCGTGCCGCCCGCTGGGGCGACCGTCTCGCACGGCAACCCGCTGTCCGGCCCGGGCTTCCCCGGCGGCGAAAACATGCCGCAGCGGATCAAGGACGGCACGCCGAGTAGCGGCGCCATCAGCCAAGACACCAGCGGCCCGCAGGTGCTGGGCAAGGGTTGGACCGCGGTGCTCAAGCTGCAAGACCATGGGCTCGCCGCGGGGGCCGACAACCCCGGCTCGAATCTCGGGGCGATCCTCGACAAGATCGCCACCCCGACGCAGGGCGGTCGACTGGTCACGAGCGCGCTGTTCACGGTCTTCATCACCGACGGCGGTGACGTGTACGTCGGCCCGGTGAGCGCCGAGGCAATCCGGCAGGTCGCCTCGACGGGACATGGACTGTGACCGCCGTCGTGACGCCGCCTGAGGACGGCGCGGTCGCACAGCCAAAGACTGCAACAGAACTTGCGATCGAGACCGTCGGCTTGACCCGCCGATTTGGCAACCACGTCGCCGTCAACAGTGTCGATCTGCAGGTGCCGCGCGGCTCGGTGTTCGGGTTTCTCGGGCCGAACGGATCGGGCAAGACGACGACGATTCGGCTGTTGCTTGGTCTGATGTCACCGCACGCCGGGTCGGTC
>JAICYF010000171.1 GCA_025934355.1 Acidothermaceae bacterium | reverse complement strand
GCGGGGCCGACGACGACGGCGCAGGCGCGGACGGCGTGGGCGCCGTCACCGGCGCGGACGACGACGGCGGCGGGCTCGCGTTCTTGGCCTTCGAGGTGCAGGCGCTGAGCGCCGCGGCGGCGAGTCCGAGGACCAACGCCAGGGCAACCAGACGCGGCCGGGTGATCGCTGACATGCCGCGCACAGTAGTGGCTCGGAGCAGAAAAAAGGTGGGCCCCGCCGAAGCGGAGCCCACCTTTCACAGAACTGTCAAATCTTGGCGTGTCACTCTTCGCCGCTGGTGAGCTTACGGCGCAACTCCTCAAGCTGGGCGTCGGACGCGAGGCTGCCCTGAGGCTGGTCAGCGCCCTCGCTGGACGACGAGATCGGGCCGCCCTGACCGCCACCCGCGTCGCCGCCCGCTGCGGCAGCCGCGGCGTCGGCCTTCTGCGCCTCGACGATCTGGGTCTGATGCGCCTCGAAGCGAGCGCGGGCCTCGGCGTACTGCCGCTCCCACTCGGCTTGCTGCTCTTCGTGACCAGGCAGCCACTCGTTGGTCTCGGGGTCGAAACCCTCCGGGTAAAGGTAGTTGCCCTGCTCGTCGTAGTGCGCCGGCATGCCGTACAAGGTGGGGTCGAAGTGGTCGGCGGAGACGTCGCCGCCCGCACCCTCGTTCGCCTGCTTCAGCGAAAGGCTGATCCGCCGGCGCTCTAGGTCGATGTCGATGACCTTCACGAAGATGTCGTCACCGACCTGCACGACTTGCTCGGGAATCTCCACGTGGCGCTCGGCCAACTCGGAGATGTGCACCAGGCCCTCGATGCCCTCCTCGACACGGACGAACGCGCCGAACGGCACCAGCTTGGTGACCTTGCCCGGAACGACCTGCCCGATCGCGTGCGTGCGGGCGAAGGCCTGCCAGGGGTCTTCCTGCGTCGACTTCAGCGACAGCGAGACGCGCTCGCGGTCCATGTCGACGTCCAAGACCTCGACCGTGACCTCCATGCCGACCTCGACCACTTCGCTCGGGTGGTCGATGTGCTTCCACGACAGCTCGGAGACGTGCACAAGACCGTCGACGCCGCCGAGATCGACGAACGCGCCGAAGTTGACGATCGAGCTGACGAAACCCTTGCGCACCTGGCCCTTTTGCAGCTTGGTCAAGAAGTCCTGGCGGACCTCAGACTGGGTCTGCTCAAGGTAGGCGCGGCGCGACAACACGACGTTGTTGCGGTTCTTGTCGAGCTCGATGATCTTCGCCTCGAGCTCGCGGCCAACGTACGGCTGAAGGTCGCGCACCCGGCGCATCTCGACCAGCGACGCGGGCAAGAAGCCGCGCAAGCCGATGTCGAGAATCAGGCCGCCCTTGACCACCTCGATGACGGTGCCCTTGACGATGTCGTCGTTCTCTTTGATCTGCTCGATCGTGCCCCACGCCCGCTCGTACTGCGCGCGCTTCTTGGACAGGATCAGCCGACCCTCCTTGTCCTCCTTCTGGAGAACCAGGGCCTCGACGTGGTCGCCAACCTTGACGATCTCGTTCGGGTCGACGTCATGCTTGATCGACAGCTCGCGCGAGGGGATGACACCCTCGGTCTTGTAGCCGATGTCGAGCAGCACTTCGTCGCGGTCGACCTTCACGATCGTGCCGTCGACGATGTCGCCGTCGTTGAAGTACTTGATGGTTTCGTCGATCGCGGCGAGGAAGTCCTCGGCGGATCCGACGTCGTTGACCGCCACTTGCGGGCTGGTCGCGGTGTTGCCTGTTGCGGATGTCTCGGGGCGCACGTCGGTGCTGCTCGTCATAAGGGGGTCGGCTCCGGTCACGGAATGAACTTGTCGGCGGATGCGCCCGGGCCTGATCGCCGCACCGCAACTGGCGGCCGCACTGCCCGTTCGTGTGAGAAGCGAGGAGAGACCTTGAACAGCCGAGTCGGGGTGAGGCGGTCGCGCACCTGCCCATGCTGAGGCGCACGCAAGCCCACACGCACCGATCACAATACGTTGGACGCGCGATTAGGGTCAATCCGCCCCCTGCGCCAAGAACACGCCAAGCCCACGCCGCCCCCGTTTGAAGTGATCATGCAGAAATGAGCCGTCATGACGTCGTCCGATCGCACGTCTGTGCATGATCACCAGGAGCGGCCGGGCGCGGCTGCAAATCAAGTCGGACGACGCCGCGCGGAGCGCGGAGAAACCACGCGGGCCAACCGCGGCTGGTGGGACCGCGCCGCGGACGATTACCAAAGCGAGCATGGCGACTTCCTGCGCGACACCGGGTTCGTCTGGTGCCCCGAAGCTCTCGACGAGTCTGCCGCGCAGCTCCTCGGCCCGACCGCGGGTCTGGCGGGCAAGCGGGTCTTGGAGATCGGGTGCGGCGCGGCGCAGTGCGCGCGATGGCTGGCCTCGATTGGTGCGCTGCCGCTCGCCGTCGACCTGTCGGCCGGTCAACTGCGGCACGCGAAAGCGCTCAACGGGAGAACCGGCATCGACGTGCCGTTGTGCCAAGCCGACGCGCACGCGCTGCCCATTGCCGATGAGACCGTCGACATCGCCTGCAGCGCTTACGGCGCGCTGCCCTTTGTCGCCGACTCCGCAGGTGTGTTGTGTGAGGTGTTCCGTGTTTTGCGGCGCGGCGGACGCTTCGTCTTCTCGGTGAGCCATCCGATCCGTTGGGCGCTGCCGGACGATCCGGGCCCGCGGGGGCTCAAGGTGACGTCGTCCTACTTCGACCGCACGCCCTACGTCGAGGCGGACGACGCGGGCAACCCGACGTACGTCGAGCACCACCGCACGCTCGGCGACCGAGTGCGCGAGATCGTGGCCGCCGGCTTCCAGCTGACCGATCTGGTCGAGCCGGAGTGGCCGGCGGGCCACGACCGTGAGTGGGGCGGTTGGTCGCCGCTGCGCGGCGAGCTCATCCCAGGAACGGCGATCTTCGTATGTGACAAGAGCTAGTTGGACGGCGAGGCGCCGCCACCGCCCATGTCGATGCCGCACGCCTGGGTGACGTAGTTGTCGACGTTCTGTGAGGCCGTCTCGAACTTCTGGGCATCAGTTTCGAAGGCCGCCAGGTCGGTGGGGGTGATTTTCGTCCAGTCGTACCCGGCCTTGGCAAGCACGCCGTCCAGTTGCGATATGTAGTCGAACATGGTGTTGAGGTCGCCCTTGATGGAGGACGGTGCCGACCCCACGAGCGGGCCCTTCAGGCTCTTGATCTCGTCAATCGCCTTCTTGGTGTCGGCTGGGGTGTCGTCACTGGGGTCCAACTTCGCCTGCTGTGCGGCAATGACGCCCAGCTCGTTGCAGAACTTGCTGCCCTTTCCGCTACCCGCAGCGAACGACTTCGTCGGCCCTGCGCTCGGGTTGGCAGACGCCCCGCCGTCGGCAGCCGGCGAATTGGCTGAGCTGCTGCTAGCGCTGCTGGTGGCCCCGCTCGCGGAGTTCTCCGTTGTGCCGGTGTTAGAAGCGGTCTTCTTTGAGCTCGAGCAGCCAACGAGCATCACGGCTGCGGTCAACGCCCCGACACCGGCTACCAAAAGCCGGTGCGCTTTGGGTGTGCTCACGCCTGTCTCCTAGTGTCGATGAGCTGACCGGCCGGCTCGCCCGGCGCGATCACCTGAGAAGAGTGCGTTCCACGCCCGGTAGATACAACGGATCGCACGGACGTTCTGCGCGCCTCAGTGACCCGCGGCGTCCCAGTTCGCGCCGACCCCCACCGACACGTCGAGCGGGGCTTTCAACGGGTACGCGCCGGCCATCTCGCGACGTGCCAGCGCCTCCACGTCGGAGCGCTCGCCGGGCGCGATCTCGAAGACAAGTTCGTCGTGCACTTGCAACAGCATGCGCGATTTCGCGCCGCTCTCGCGCAGCGCCCGACCGACGTTGAGCATCGCCACTTTGATGATGTCGGCCGCGCTGCCTTGAATCGGCGCGTTCAACGCCATGCGCTCGGCCATCTCGCGCCGTTGCCGGTTGTCGCTGTTCAGGTCGGGCAAGTAGCGGCGGCGACCGAGGATGGTCTCGGTGTAGCCCTCGCGGCGAGCCCGCTCGACGACCTCGGCCAGGTAGTCGCGCACTCCGCCGAACCGCTGGAAGTACTCGTCCATCAGGCCGCGCGCGTCGTCCGGCGTGATACCGAGCTGCTGCGAGAGACCGTACGCCGAAAGCCCATACGCCAAGCCGTAGTTCATTGCCTTGACCCGGTTTCGCGCCACTCCGTCGACCTCCCCGAGCGGGATGCCGAACACGCTCGCCGCTGTGGTGGCGTGGAAGTCGAAACCGGAGTTGAACGCCTCCAACAACGCCTCATCGCCGGACAGGTCGGCCATGATGCGCATCTCGATCTGGCTGTAGTCAGCGGTCATGAGCGAGTCGTAACCCGCGCCGACGACGAACGCTTGTCGAATGCGCCGACCCTCGGCGGTGCGGATGGGGATGTTTTGTAGGTTGGGGTCTTGCGACGAGAGTCGACCGGTGGCCGCGACCAATTGGTTGAAGGTGGTGTGCACCCGACCGGCGTCGTCGACCATCGGAATGAGCGAGTCGACGACCGTCTTCAACCGCGACACGTCGCGGTGGTGCAACAGGTGCTCGAGCAATGGATGGCCCGTCTGCGCGAGCAAGCCCTGCAGCGCGTCGGCGTCGGTGGTGTAACCCGTCTTGATGCGCTTGGTCTTCGGCAGCTTCAACTCGTCGAAGAGAATCTGCTGCAACTGCTTGGGAGACCCGAGGTTGAACTCGCGGCCGACGACGGCGAACGCGTTCTGCTCCGCCTCTTTCACCGAGCCACCGAGCTCAGCCGACAGGCCGCCGAGCAGATCGAGGTCGGCCGCGATTCCGACGCGCTCCATGTCGGCCAGCACTTCGATGAGTGGCAGTTCGACGTCGGCCAGCAGTGAGGTCGCGCCGCGCTCCTCCAAGTCTTTGTCGAGTGCGTCGGCGAGGTCGAGCACCGCGCGCGCACGAACGATTTGGGCGACGACCAGGCCGTCTTCGTCGAACCCGTCGAGGGAGAGCTGCCCTTGGTCAGTCGCGTCGTCGGCACGCAATTCGCGACGCAAATAACGCAGTGCGAGGTCGGCCAGGTCGAATGAGCGCTGGCCGGGCAACGCCAGATAGGCCGCGAGCGCGGTGTCACTTGTCATTCCGCGCATGGTCCAACCGCGGGCGTCAAGTGCGAGCAGCGGACCCTTCGCGTCGTGCACCGCCTTCGGACGACCCGCGTCCGCGAGCCATTCGGCAAGTGCCACGTCGTCCGACTCGGTGAGTTGCGTGGGGTCGATGTACGCGCCGGCGCCATCGGGCGCGGCGAGCGCCACGCCGGTGACGACGCCAGTGCCACGACCCCAGGTACCGGAGACGGAGACGCCGACACGAACCCCGGACGACGTGTGCTCGGCCAGCCAGGCGGCGACCTCGTCGGGCCCGAGTTGACCGCCCTCAATCTCGAACCCGGCTTCGGCTTCCGGCTCGGGCGCGGCGAGCGTGGCGTACAGCCGCTCGCGCAACACCCGGAACTGCAAGGTGTCGAAGACCCCGTGGACCGCTTCGCGATCCCATTGGCCGAGGTGCAAATCGTGCGGCCCGACGCCGAGTGGAACGTCGCGGACCAACTCGGTGAGCTGCCGGTTGAGCAGCACGCTGGCGAGATGCTCGCGCAACAGGTTGCCCGCCTTGCCGGGCACCTCGTCGACCCGGTCGACGAGCGCGGTCAACGAGCCGTACTCGCGGATCCACTTCGCCGCGGTTTTCTCGCCCACGCCCGGGATGCTTGGCAGGTTGTCGCTTGGATCGCCGCGTAGCGCCGCGTAGTCGGGGTACTGCGCCGGAGTGAGGCCGTACCGCTCCTGGACGGCACCGGGTGTCATGCGGGCCATGTCGGATACGCCCTTGCGCGGGTAGAGGACGGTCACCCGGTCAGAGACCAGTTGAAACGCGTCGCGATCGCCGGTGCAGATCAGCACGTCGATCGCCTCGGCCTCGGCTTGCGTGGTGAGAGTGGCGATCACGTCGTCTGCCTCGTAGCCCTCGACTTGGATCACCGGAATCGCCAACGCCGCCAGCACCTCCTGAATCAGGCTTACCTGGCCCTTGAACTCGTCAGGCGTCGCCGACCGATTCGCCTTGTACTCGGCGTAGGTTTCGCTGCGAAAGCTCTGCCGTGACACGTCGAAGGCGACCCCGACGTGCGTGGGTTGCTCGTCGCGCAACAGGTTGATCAGCATCGACGTGAAGCCGTAGACGGCGTTTGTCGGCTGACCGGTGGTTGTGGCGAAATTCTCGACGGGCAGCGCGAAAAAGGCGCGATACGCGATGGAGTGACCGTCGATCAAGAGCAGTCGATGCGGGCTGGTTGTCGAAGCTGAAGTCGTCGCCACGCGCCAAATCCTAGGCGGGCCGACCGACAGCCGCGTCAGCCGCGAGTCAGCCG
>JAICYF010000153.1 GCA_025934355.1 Acidothermaceae bacterium | reverse complement strand
GCCGTCGGTGTCACACTGGCGCCGGTGAGCGCGCAACCGATGTCAAGTGGTCTGCCGGAGTCAATCCGGACGACGGCGCGCTCGGGCGCGCTCGAGCTGTTGCTGCTCGGACCCGAGCGCGCGCAGCGCGTGACGCACGTCGAGGAGTTGCCGCCGCGGACCGCCCGAACCACCTCCTGGCCGGACTGGGTTCACCCCGAATTGGTTGCGGCGTACGCGCGGCTCGGCATCGCCGCGCCCTGGGCGCATCAGGCCGAAGCCGCGTCGCTAGCCCATGCGGGTGAGCATGTGGTGGTCGCGACCGGCACCGCGTCGGGCAAGTCGCTCGCCTACCAATTGCCGGTGTTGACCGCGTTGCTGAGCGCGCCTGCGGCTGGCCCGCGGCTCGAGCGCACCACGGCGCTGTACTTGTCGCCGACGAAAGCGTTGGCCGCCGACCAGTTCCGTGCCCTCGATGAGTTGAAGCTCCCAGCGGTGCGGGCCGCGTGCTACGACGGCGACACCCCCTACGAGGAGCGGTCGTGGATTCGGCAGCACGCCAACCTGGTGCTAGCCAATCCCGACCTGGTGCATCGGTCGCTCTTGCCGTCGCATCGGCAGTGGCAGTCGTTCTTGCGCGGCTTGCGCTACGTCGTGATCGATGAGTGCCACGGCTACCGGGGCCTGTTCGGTGCGCACGTGTCCCACGTCGTCCGTCGGCTGCGCCGGGTGGCGGCGAGGTGCGGGGCGTCCCCGGTCTTCGTCCTCGCGTCGGCCACCGTTTCCGACCCCGCCGTCTCGGCGTCGCGGCTGGTCGGCGCGCCGGTGCGCGAAGTCACGGACGACGCCTCCCCGCGCGGTGGCGCGCGGTTCGCCTTGTGGGAACCGCCGTTGCTCGACGTGCGGGAGGTCGCCGGCGAGAACGGTGCGCCGGTGCGCCGTTCGACGATCGCCGAGACGGCAGATCTGCTGGCCGATTTGGTGGCGAGCCAAGTTCGGACGATCGCGTTCGTGCGGTCGCGCCGAGGCGCCGAGGCGGTCGCGCTGTCGGCCCGTCGATCGCTCGACGACGTGTCGCCGACGCTGGGTCGCCGGGTCGCGGCGTATCGCGCCGGCTATCTGCCGGAGGAGCGCCGGCTGCTCGAGCGGTCGCTGCGCAGCGGCCGGATGCTGGGCCTGGCGGCGACGTCCGCCTTGGAATTGGGCATCGACGTGAGCGGGCTCGACGCCGTGCTGCTCGCGGGCTTTCCCGGCACCCGCGCGTCCATGTGGCAACAGGCCGGCCGGGCTGGGCGCGACGGCCAGGAGTCGTTGGCGATCCTGATCGCGCGTGACGACCCGCTCGACACCTATCTGGTGCACCACCCGGAGGCGCTGTTCGGCCGCCCGGTCGAGGCGGCGGTGTTCGACCCCGACAACCCCTACGTGCTTGGCCCGCACCTCTGCGCGGCGGCCAGTGAGTGGCCGTTGTCGGACGACGACCTGGCGATGTTCGGGCCGACCGCGCGCGCGGTTGTCGATCAGCTGGTCGCCGCCGGCTGGCTGCGCGCACGAGACAGCGGCTGGTACTGGACGAAGCGGGAGCGGGCCTGCGACTTAGCCGACATTCGCGGCTCGGGCGGGGCGCCCATCCGCATCGTCGAACGCGGCACCGGCCAATTGCTCGGCACCGCGAACGCGGCGACCGCAGACTCCACGGTGCACACCGGCGCCGTCTACCTGCATCAGGGCGAGACCTACCTCGTCGACGAGTTCGACCACCTCGAGGGGGTCGCCTTCGTCAGCCGGGCCGACGTCGACTACTACACGACCGCGCGCGACGTCACCGACGTGCGGATCGTCGAGACGGAAGCCTCGACGCTGTGGGGGGCGGCGGCGGTCAGCTTCGGCTCGGTCGAGGTCACCACCCAGGTGGTGTCGTTTTTACGACGTCGGGTCGCCGGTGGTGAGGTGCTTGGCGAGCAGCCGCTCGACCTGCCCGCCCGCGAGCTGTCGACCCGCGCGGTGTGGTGGACCGTGCCCGACCCGCAGCTGGTGGCCGCCGGCTTGCAATGGGCCGACCTGCCGGGCGCCGCGCACGCGGCCGAGCACGCCTCGATCGGGTTGCTTCCGCTGGTCGCCACCTGCGACCGGTGGGACATCGGCGGCGTCTCGACCGCGCTGCACGAGGACACCGGCCGGTTGACCGTCGTCGTGTACGACGGGCATCAAGGCGGGGCCGGCTTCGCCGAGCGCGGATACGCGGCTGCGGCGACCTGGCTGCGGGCCACCCGCGAGGCCATCGCGTCGTGCGGCTGCGAGAACGGCTGCCCGTCATGCGTCCAATCGCCCAAGTGCGGGAACGGCAACGACCCACTCGACAAAGCAGGGGCGATCACGCTGCTCGACACCTTGTTGTCGGGCGCGCCACCTGAGGCCGCGCCCGAGAGCTGATCCGGCGACGCCGGACCCGCGCGGGCATGCGCCCTGACCTCGGCGGCGAGGGTCGCGAACCTGGCCAACCCAGCGGTCGGCACCGCGACGACGACGTCGACGATGGCGCCGCTCGTCGCGCAACTGAGCACCGATGCCTGGTTCGCCACGGCCACCGAACGAACCGCGGCGCACGCGAGGCCCGTCGCACCTGCCGGCTCGACAGCTGCCGCGCGCGCTCCCGCCAGCGCGGCGAGATCCGCCGCGCTGGCCGCGCGATGCCGGTCGGCGACCGCGGCGGTCATCGCCACCGCGCCGACAGCCGCGACCCACATCACCATCGCGAGCGTCAACAGCCAGATCGAGGCGGAACCGTCGTCTCGCCGGGTCATCGCGCCCCTCACCCGCCCGTCTCCGACTCGGCGACCGCGGTCGACTGCGCGACCGGCGCCGGGATCGCGGCGAGCGCGCCGCTCGCGGGGCCGATTCGGGCGCGCACGGTGACGACGACGCGGTCGCCCTGACGACTGACCTCGATGTCGCAACCGGGCGGGCCGGCCATTTTCGCCGCGGCCACGACCGCGGCATCCGGTTCGCCGCGGGCGGCCGCCAGGGCGGCGTCACGGGCGGCGTCGACGCATCGCACCTGCGCGCCGGCCACCGCGATGGCCCATAACGCGGCGCCAAGCAGCACCACCAGCGCCGGCAAGACGACGGCAGCCTCGGCGGTGACGTATCCGTCGTCCGATTGCGAACACCGGCGCGACCACCACCTAGAACCGCACATCAGAACGGCACGTGCAGCGCGCGCGAAACCAACCCGGTGAGCAAGTCGAGAATCTGCGGACTCGTGATGACCTTGTAGAGCAAGGCGGCGAAGGCGCACGCCGCGATCGTGCCGATGGCGTACTCGGCGGTCGACATCCCCGCGTCAAGTGAGATTCCCATCCGACGGGCCAGCGCCCGTCTAAATCGTGCGGCGATACGTTCGAAGAGCTCGCGCAGCTGTGCCATCCGAAAACGCCTCATACCAAGACTCCCGTCTGTGCGGCCAGATTCGAGGGGTGCGCCAACAAGCCTGGCGAGTCGGGAGCGAGCGGTAGCGCGCGGAATTACTGACTGTGGAAGGAAAATTGGCGCTTGTGCGTCGCCGAACGGTCACCACAGCGACGTCGTGAAGCCGGCGATCACCGGCACCACGCCGACAAGCAGAAAGGCCGGCAAGAAGCAAAGCCCCAACGGCAGCACGGCTTTGACACTGGCGCGCGCGGCCGCCGCTTCCGCTGTCGTGCGCAGATCGCGGCGCAGCTCGCTCGCGACCCGATTGAACACCTCCGTCAAGGCCGCGCCGGAATGGTGCGCGCGGATGACGGCACGTGCGATCGGTGACCAGTTCGGATCTCGCAACGCGGTCGACCAGGCGTCCTCCGGCGGCGCGCCGAGCGCACTGAGCCGCGCAACGTCGGCGAGCAGCGCGCCGATTGGTCCGTCGAACGCCAGCGCCACCGCACGCAAGGCGGCCTCCAGCATCGCGCCAGCGCTCAGGCAAGCGGCTAACAGATCTAGCACGGGCGGCAGGTCGGCAGCGGTCGAGCGCGGCGCCCGACGAGTGCGGCGCGGCCAGCGCGGCAGGGCGCCCGACCGACTGCCCAGATCGCGAATTCGCGCCAGCCGCCGCGCGCCCGACGCCGGCGCGGCCGACCAGAACCACGAACCGACGCTGGCAAGGCCAGTCGCGACCGCCGCCAGGACTCCCACGACGGCGGCCGATCAGGCGACGCCGAGCGCGGCCCGGCGGGCGATGCGGCGACTCCAGAACACCCCGGCCGCGTCGAAGCCGATGGCGACGACGAGGCAGCACCATCCCGCGGGAGCGCCGAACAAGAAGGCCAACGGACGCGCGCCAAGCACCGCGCCAAGGACCAACCCGACCAGCGGCAACACCGCGAGCAGTCGAACGGTCGCCCGGGGCGCGGCCAACGCCGCCGCCAGCGACTCGGCGAAGTCAAGCTCGTCGTGCAGCGCGTCGGCGACCCGGTCGATCGCCGGTGCGAGCGCGGCACCGGACGACGCCGCCACCTGCCAGCACGCTGCGAACCGCGAGAGGCCGATGAGTCCGGGCTCGGTCGACGCGATCTCTCGAACCAGGTCGGACAACTCGGCCGGATCGCCACGCGCCGCGATAGGCGCCAACGGCCCCACCGCGGCGCGCAACCGCGGGTCGGCCAACTCGACGGCCGCGGCGAATGCGGCGCCGGCAGGTCGACCCGACCGCAATTCCCCCGCGACCGCGCGCAGCAGTCCGACCACGGCCGCGCGCATCGCCGTCGCCGCCTGGCGGTCTCGCGCTCGGGTCACCGCCCACCCCACGACGGCACCCGCGCCAAAAGCTAGTGCCGTCACCGTAACGCCGACAACTGCCAGCAGCACGACCGCCGCCACGCCACCGAGAATTGCCTTGCCTAGCAGCGAATCTCGTGGCCGACCCGGCCCCAGCGCGCTAAGCCGTCGGACGCTCGGCGGCGAAAACAGCGCAACCCACCCGCACATCAGCAGTGCAGCCACGGCAATCGACCTGCCGGTCACCGCGCTACCGCGAGCAATCGGTCAAGCTCGCGTCGTCCAATGTCGTCGACGATTTCGTCGCCGACGACCCGGAGCGCGGGCGCCACATCGACCAGGCCGGAATCGCAGCGACGCAGCACCGCGACCGAATGCAGTCTGCGTCGACCCTGATCTCGGGTGAGATGCACAATCACGCGCAACCCTGCTGAGAGTTGACTGTGCGCGGCTTCGCGCGACAAACCGCCGGCCGTGCACAGCGCTTCGACTCGGGCGGGCACGTCGATCGGAGAGTTCGCGTGCAATGTGCCTGCGCCGCCGTCGTGACCGACGTTCAACGCGGCGAGCAAATCGACGCACTCGCCGCCACGAACCTCGCCGACGACCAGCCGATCGGGCCGCATTCGCAACGCCTCGCGCACCAGCGCGCGCAGGCCGATCGCGCCTGCGCCTTCAGCGTTCGCGGGCCGAGCTTCAAGTCGGACGACGTGCGGATGATCGGGCCGGAGCTCCGCGCTGTCTTCGACGAGCACGATGCGCTCGGCCGGATCGACCAGGCCCAACAGCGTCGCGAGCAGCGTCGTTTTGCCCGAGCCGGTGCCGCCGGTGACCACAAACGACAGCCGGGCCGCGACGAGCTGGCGCAAGGCGGCCGCGCCAGCAGCTGGAATCGAACCGTCGCGGGTCCAGTCATCGAGGGTGAGCGCGCGACGCGTCGGCACCCGAAACGACAAACAGGTGTGGCCGGGCGAGATGGGCGGCAGCACCGCGTGCAGCCGCACGCCGTCGGGCAGCCGCAGGTCAGCGCATGGAGACGCGTCGTCCAAGCGACGCCCAGCCGCCGCCGCTAATCGCACCGCGAGCCGACGCAATTCACGTTCGCCGGCGATGCGGATCCCAGTTCGCTGCAGGCCGCCGCCCCGGTCGACCCACACGTCGTCCGGCCCGTTGACCAGCAGGTCGGTGACGCCCGGCTCGCGCAGCAACGACTCCAGTGGCCCGGCGCCGACGAGCTCGTCGCGGACGGCCTGGGCCGTGGCGAGCACCGCTGCGCCGCTTCGCATCGGGCCGTCAGCCCGGACGGCGAGCGCGACGCTCGCGCGGCTGGGCGGCAGCGCGTCGTCGGCGAGCCGGCGGCGCACCCGCTGGGCGAGCCGATCGTCGCGGCCGGTCAACCGAGCCATGCGGAGTTGTCCTCCCACTCGGAACGGCTCGGCCGCGGCTGCTCGAGCAAGGTCCGGCAAAGCCGCGCCAATGGACCGACCCCGCGACCCGCAGGCGGCTCGCCACGCTCCAGGCAGCCGGCGAGGCCGGGTTCGGGCCGCAACTCGCCGGCCAACGGCAGCCCGACCGCCCCGGCGAGGTCGGCGGCGCGCAGGCCGCCGGGCGCGGGACCGCGCACCACCAGCTGGACGTCGGCCGCGTAAGGCGCGATGGCCGCCGCGAGCCGCGACGTCGCCGCAGCCGCCCGCACCTCCGCCGGCGCAATGACCAGCACCAGGTCAGCCGCCGCCAAAACCACCCGGGTCGTTTCGTCGACGCGGCGCGGGAGGTCGACGACAACCACGTCGCTACCTCGACCGAGGGCGTCGAGCACGCTCGTCATCACTTCGGGACCGACGTCGAAGCACGCGGTGCCGGCCGCGCGGTCCGCTGGGTCGACGCCCAGCCATCCCGAGCGGTCGGACGAGAGGACGGCGAGGTCAGTCACCTGGGGTAACGCCGCCCGCAAGGCAGGAGGGTGAACTCGGTCCTGCGTCGCGGCGAGGTCAGACCACCGGACGCCCGCCGCGGCCTCGCCGGCGAACAACAAGTCGGCGCCGCCGCTGAGCGGATCCGCGTCGACAAAGGTGGCCCGCTCGCCGGCGCGAGCGGCGGTGACCGCGAGGGCGGCGGCCAGGCTGCTCGCGCCCGCGCCACCACGACCACCGATCACCGCGACCACCCAGGCTCGCGGAGTCGACGACTCGGCGCAGGTCGCCAGCAGCTCAAGCAGCGCAGCCTCCGCGTCAGGCAGCAGGCAGACCTCGTCAGCCCCCATGGCAACCGCCAACGGCCAGACGTCATCGCTAGGTTGGCGGCGGTCGCCACGGTCGCCACGGTCGCCACCGTCGCCACCGTCGCGACTGACCAGGACGACG
>JAICYF010000129.1 GCA_025934355.1 Acidothermaceae bacterium | reverse complement strand
TTGTTCTCGGGCAAATCTGGTGGTGGCAAACCCCACCCCCCCCCCCCCTGCTGTTGGGGCCCCCGGGGGGCCGGGGCGGCCGGCGGGGTTCGCCTTTCTCGGCTGGGTCGGTCCACGAGGTGACGTTGGCGATTATCCGGGAACAACGCCAGCATGCGGGAGCGCAAGCGGGTACCCAGTGCGAAGACCGTCTGCGCTGTCACGCTGGCTCTCGGTGGCCTCGCGCTCATTGTCATGTCGTTGCCCATCTTCGGCGACACGACGATGTCCGACGCGGCCGGCCCGATCGTCGTCGGTTTGGCACTGATGGGGATCAGCGGCTTGCTGATTTGGCCGGCGGTTCGAGTTCGCTATGACCAGTGGCGCGACGTGCGTAGGGGTCTCCGGCAGATTGAAATGGTGCTACGGCTGGAGGCCGCACTTTCGGCCCGCCGAGTGCCCGTCACCGGGGTCGTGTCCGGATGCCCGCGTTGCGGCGCGCCGCTCGGCCCGAACGGCCCGGCGTGCAGGTGCCCCCGACCCTGACTCCCGACCCTGACTCGCGACGCTGACTCGCGACGCTGACTCGCGACGCTGACTCGCGACGCTGACTCGCGACGCGTCGGCTGGCTCGGGACGTCCGTCACGGCGTGCTCGGAAGTGTCGCCAGAAGTGATCGAATGCTGATACAAAGAGCGCGTGGCCAAGCTAAGCCGGGATGATTTCGCGCGACTGCTCGCGTTCCGCACCGACCTGCGGAGGTTCGAGCGGTGGAGCCAGCGCCAAGCGAAGGCGGCCGGGCTCAGTCCCGCCCAGCACCAACTGCTGTTGGCGGTGAAGGGGCATCACGACCGTCGGGGTCCGACCGTCGGCGAACTCGCCGAGTACTTGCTGCTTCGGCCGCACAGCGCTGTCGAACTCGTCGACCGCGCCGAGGCGGCGGGCTTCGTCGTCCGTAACAAGCTCGACCCCGATGGCCGGTTCGTGCGCGTCGGGCTCACGCCCGACGGTGAGAAGCGGTTGCAGTCGCTGACGACGCTGCATCTCAACGAGCTGAAACGACTCGCGCCCACGCTGAAGCACCTCGCTGGCGGGTTGGACGACGATCGCGAGAAGTGACCCCCGCGGCGGGGTGTCTGCATCGTAATGCGATACTTGTCGCATACCCCGCCGCAAGGAGTCGCTTCACCGTGCCGCTCGCTAGCTCAACACGCCCGAAATCGGGCCCGCCGAACGCGAGGCCTGATCGTTCGCGCCATCTCGGCGACTTCACCGCCTCGCCACGCACCGCGGTCATCTGCCTGATCGCGGTCGTCATCGGCGGTGCCAGCGCCTGCGTCGCGCTCGGCTTGCTGCGGCTGATCGGCCTCATCACCAACGCCGTCTTTTACCGCCGGGTCGCCACCTCCCTGATCGCGCCCGGCGCCGCCCACCACGCGGTCGCCGTCATCGTGCTCGCGCCGGTCGTTGGCGGGCTTGTCGTCGGGCTGATGGCCCGGTTCGGCTCAGAGCGCATTCGCGGGCACGGCATGCCGGAGGCCATCGAGGCGATACTCACCGGCGGTAGCAAGGTCGCGCCGCGGGTCGCCGTGCTGAAACCGATTTCGGCGGCGGTCACCATCGGCACCGGCGGACCGTTCGGCGCCGAGGGCCCGATCATCATGACCGGCGGCGCGGTCGGCTCCGTCGTCGCGCAGTTCCTTCGGCTGACCGCCGACGAACGCAAGACGTTGCTGGTGGCCGGTGCGGCCGGCGGGATGGCCGCCACCTTCAACGCGCCGCTCGCCTCCGTGCTGCTGGCCGTCGAGTTGTTGTTGTTCGAATGGCGGCCGCGCAGCTACCTACCCGTCGCGACGTCGGTCGTCATGGCCACCATCGTGCGCGGCTACTTGCTCGGCACCGCGCCGGTGTTCGCGATGCCCGAGATCCCACTGCATCTGACGCCGGTCGTTTACGTGTGCTGCGTGCTGGTTGGCGTCACCGGCGGCCTCCTTGCGGTAGGCGCCACCGGTCTCGTCTACTTCGCCGAAGACACCTTCAACAAGCTGCGGATCCACTGGATGTGGTGGCCCGCCATCGGCGGCCTGATCATCGGCATCGGCGGGCTCGCCCAGCCACGCGCGTTGGGCGTCGGCTACGACGTCATCAGGGAGTTGCTGCGCGGCAAGGCGACGATCGGCCTCATCGTCGGGATCCTCATCGTCAAGACGCTGATTTGGTCGCTCTCGCTCGGATCCGGGACGTCTGGGGGCGTCCTTGCGCCCACGTTCATGATTGGTGGCGCGCTTGGTGCGCTCGAGGGGCACGCGTTCGTCCACGTCCAGCCCGGCTTTTGGGCGCTGATGGGGCTTTCGGCCGTCGTCGGCGGTGTGATGCGGTCACCGTTGACCGGCATCGTGTTCTCCCTCGAGCTCACCCATGATTGGCCCGCCCTGCTGCCGCTCACCGTGTGCGCGTCGGCGGCGTACGGGTTGTCGGTGCTCGTGCTGAAGCGGTCGGTGTTGACGGAGAAGATCGCCCGCCGCGGCTTGCATCTCAGCCGCGAGTACGACGTTGACCCGCTTGAGATGCTGCTTGTGCACGAGGTGATGGAGCAGGAGTTCACCAGCTTCCAGCCTGACCTGCCGCTGGCCGTCGCCGCGCAGTCGTTCGTCGCCGACCACCGGCAGTCGCGCAATGCGGCGCACCGGCAGCGGCTCTATCCGGTGCTCGACGAACGCCTGCGCTTGCATGGCGTCGTCACCCGACGCGACATGCTCGACGCGGCGCTCGGCGGTGTGCCAACCAACGAGACTGTCGGCGACATCATGGTTCGCGCCGTCGTGGCTTATCCCGACGAGACGCTTCGCGCGGTCGCCAACCGGATGGCCGACCAGCGCGTGTCGCGGCTGCCGGTGGTCGACCGCGACGACCCCGCCCGGATTCGCGGACTCGTCACGCTGGTCGATCTGCTAGCCGGACGACGCAAGGACATTCACGAGGAACGGCATGCCGAACGCATCTTCCGGGTGCGGCTCCGGCCGGCGCAATGGACGGCTGACACGGCGGCGCCGACGAAGACCCCGTGACGCTTTAGGCCCGTTTGGCAAGGAGCGCACCAGCCGCGGTCAGCCAACGCGTCGGATCAGCGACGGCCGCGTCGAGCGAGCCAGCCAGCTCAGCAAGCGCCACGATTTCCGTCGCGGGTGGCGGCTCACCGGCGGCGCTGCCGCACACGATGGCGACTTGGTGGGGCGTCCGCCGGGTCGCCGTCGGCCGCCGCGCCGCCGCCCGTCGCACGACCTCGCCGACCACCTTGCCGCGCCAGCTGGTGGCGTCGAACTGGCCCTCGCCGGTGACGACAAAGTCGGCCCCTGCGAGCACGTCGTCCAAGCCAATGAGATCGGCGATCGTGGGGGCGCCAGGCACGAGTCGAGCACCCCACGCGGCTGCGAACCCGAAGGCTGTGCCACCCGCGGCCCCTGCGCCCGGCGCGCCTGGATCGCCGCCAAGCAGCGCTGCGAAACGCGCGAGCGCGGCGTCAAGGTTGGCGACGTCCGTTGCGGACGCGCCTTTTTGTGGGCCGAACACCGCCGCGGCGCCGTTCGCGCCGAGCAGCGGGTGTGTCACGTCGGTCAGAATCCGGACGCCGCCGGGCGGAGGTGGCCGCAATCCGTCGCGGTCGACACGCGCAACCGACGCGAGCGCCGCCCCGCCGTCGTCCAAGGAGTCACCATCGGCGTCGAGCAGCCGCAACCCGAGCGCGGCCAGCGCCCCGGCGCCGCCGTCAGTGGAGGCCGAGCCGCCAACGGCGATGACAAGCTCGCGCGCGCCGGCGTCGAGTGCGTCGGCGATTACTTCGCCCACGCCGCGGGTGGTCGCCCGCAGCGGATCGCGATCGCGCATGAGCGGCAGCCCGCTGGTGACTGCGAGCTCGACCGCGGCGACGTCGTCGGGCAGCAGCAGGTAGCGGCCATCGACCGGATGGCCGTCCGGCCCGGTGCAGTCGGGCACCGGCCGCCAGTGCGCAGTGGGCGTCGCTCGAGCTATGACGTCGAGCGTGCCTTCGCCGCCGTCGGCCATAGGCACGAGCAGCAAGTCATCGCCTGGCCGCTTGGATCGCCAGCCGGCGGCGAGCAGCGCCGCCGCGTCGTCCGCGCCGACCGTGCCCTTGAACGAGTCGGGCGCGAAGACAATCCGCATGCCGGTGAAACTACTTGTTGGCGCCACCGATGACTTGTTGGCTCGGCCGTCGTCTGCATAGCGTGAGCGTTTCGACTTGGTTCCAGGGAGGCCGCAGATGAGTGGCGTACGCGTCTTGGTGGGCACGCGCAAGGGCGCGTTCATTCTCACGTCAGACGAGAGGCGGCAAGACTGGCACGTCAGCGGACCGCACTTCGCCGGCTGGGAGATCTACCACGTCGCCGGTTCGCCGGCCGATCCCGACCGGTTGTACGCGTCGCAAACCAGCGGCTGGTTCGGGCAGGTGCTTCAGCGGTCGGACGACGGGGGCAAGTCGTGGGCGCCCGTCGGCAACCAGTTCGTCTACGACGGCGTGCCCGGCACGCACCAGTGGTACGACGGCACCCAGCGTCCGTGGGAGTTCGCCCGGGTCTGGCACTTGGAGCCGTCGCCCACCGATCCCGACGGTGTTTACGCCGGCGTGCAAGACGCCGCGCTGTTCTTGTCCAACGACGGCGGCCAGAACTGGCAGGAGTTGTCGGGGCTGCGTAACCACGACACCGGCCCGTCGTGGCAGCCGGGCGCTGGCGGCCTTTGCCTCCACACGATCCTGCTCGACCCAAGCGACGCGAACCGCATGTTCGTCGCGATCTCTGCGGCGGGCGTGCTGCGCACCGACGACGGCGCGAAGACCTGGAAGCGCATCAACCGCGGGCTGAAGTCCGGAGAGCTGCCCGACCCCGACGCCGACGTCGGCCATTGCGTGCACAAGCTCGCGATGCACCCGTCGCGTCCGCAGACGCTGTTCATGCAAAAGCACTGGGACGTCATGCGCAGCGACGACGCGGGCGACAACTGGTATGAGATCAGCGGTGACCTACCCACCGACTTCGGCTTCGCGATCGATGTTCATGCTCACGAACCGGAGACTGTGTACGTCGTCCCGATCAAGAGCGACTCTGAGCACTACGTGCACGAGGGAAAGATGCGGGTCTACCGCAGCCGCACCGGTGGCAACGAGTGGGAGCCGCTGACGAACGGCCTGCCGCAAGAAAACTGCTACGTCGACGTGTTGCGCGACGCGATGGCCGTCGACTCACTCGACTCCTGCGGCATCTACGTCGGGACGACCGGTGGTCAGGTGTACTGCTCCGCCGACTCCGGCGACAACTGGGTGGCGATCGTGCGGGACCTGCCGCCCGTGCTCTCGGTTGAGGTTCAGACGCTGCCATGAGTTCGACCGTGCGCGTGGTGTTGCCTGCGCACCTGAAGAATCTGGCGCGCGTGCACGGCGAGGTCAAGGTCGACGTCGAGGGCGCGGTGACGACCGCTGCGGTGCTTGACGCGCTTGAGGCCGATTTCCCGATGCTGGTCGGCACGATTCGAGATGGCGTGACGAAGAAGCGCCGGGCGTTCGTGCGATTCTTCGCCTGCCAGCAGGATCTTTCGCACGAGTCGCCTGACGCGCCGCTGCCCGAGTCCGTCGCCGCCGGGGCCGAGCCGTTCATGGTCGTCGGCGCGATGGCCGGCGGCTGATCAACCCGGGAGCCCGAAAGCTGGGGCTAGGCGGGGCGGCGGCCGCCGAAGATGACGTAATCGAGCTGCTTCCAGTACACGTCGACCGCCTCGAAGCCGGCCGCCCGCACGAAGTCGACCTGCGGGTCGAGCGGCAGCATGTGCCGGACGTGCTCCTCGTGGCGCTGGTTCTGCTCCTGCGTGGGGTTCAGCCGTCTCTGTTGTTGCGCGGGCTCGATCCGTTCGTTCACCCGTTGCCACGTTTCGTCAACGAGTGAGTCGGACGACGAGATCGGGTCGAAATTCAAGTACCAGCCGCCGGGGGCGAGGTGTTGCCAGATCTCGACGAAAAGCCCCTGCTTGCGCTCGTCGGTCAGGTGATGAACGCATTGGGAGGTGATGACCGCGGCGAGCTGGCGGGGGATTTCGGCGGGCCACTCGCCGACCGCCATGTCGAACTCGACGTACTCGAAACGTCCCTCGTACGGTTGCATGACGGCTGCGGCTTCGTCCCTCATCAGCCGCGAGAAGTCGGCCAACACCGCCCGTGAGTTCGGGTAGCGGTCGAGAACGGCGCGTGCCGCCGGGCCGGTGCCGGCGCCCAGGTCGGCGAACGTGAAGGTCGCGTCGTCGTCGAATGGCAGGAGCAGCGCCATGAAGTCCCACTGCGGACGTCGAGCGCGCTCGCGTTTCTCCGTGTCGGCCAGGTAGTCGCGGATCTGCGTCTCGGAGTGCCAGATCGCGGCCGCTCGCGCGGCGTCGTCGTCCGTCTCGCTCATGAGATCGCAGCTTAATGCGGTCTTGCCTTCGGCCATTCTTAGGCGTTGGCTGGACCTCAGTCGTGCTCACGTGGAGGTGGACGATGTCCAAGGTTTTGATCCTCGCTGGAGACGCCTCGGAGTCGCTCGAGGTCATGTATCCGTATCAGCGCCTGCAAGAAGAAGGTTATGAGGTCGACATCGCGGCGCCGCAGAAGAAGCGGCTGCAGTTCGTCGTCCACGATTTCGTCGAGGGCTTCGACACCTACACCGAGAAGCTCGGGTACACCTGGCCCGCGGACGTCGCGTTCGCGGACGTCGACCCGAATGACTACGTGGCGCTCGTGATTCCTGGCGGTCGTGCGCCCGAGTATCTGCGCAACGACCCCGATTGCCAGCGCATCGTGCGGCACTTCTACAACGCCGACGCACCGGTCGCCCAGTTGTGCCACGGCCCGTTGATCGCCGGTGCCGCAGGCGTCCTCGACGGACGGCGAACAGCCGCGTATCCCGCGCTCGAGCCGGACATCCGTATGGCGGGTGCGGAATTCGTCGATGGCGCGGCGATCGTCGACGGCCAGGTGGTGTCTGGTCGCGCGTGGCCCGACCACCCGGCGTGGATGCACGAGTTCGTCGACATCCTGCGGGCGAAGGCGCCCGTCGGTCTGCGCTAGTCAACGATCCCGCAGCGCGCGCTGCTGTTAGACAACGTCGTCCCAGCGTGAGCGTGGATTCGTCTAACACGGTCGAGTCGACGGAACCCGCCGCGGATACCCTCGAACGCGTGCCCGAAGACCCGGCCGATCTGGGCGTCGTCGAAGCCGCGACGCTCTTGCGCAAACGCGAGGTCTCGTCGTCCGAGCTTGCGGCAGCGTGCTTGCGGCGGATCGACGAGCGCGACGGCACGCACAGCGCCGACGGCGACCCGGCGTCGATCAACGCGTGGGTGCGGGTTTACTCGGACGACGCGCTGCGCGCTGCAGCGGCCGCCGACGCCAGACTGACGGCGAAGGCGCAACGAGAGCTCGGCCCGGCGCCCGCGCTCCTCGGTGTGCCGGTCGGCCTCAAAGACCTCTACGCGGTGGCGGGTAAGCCGCTGACGGCGTCGAGCCAGCTCTACCAGCAGATTCCGGACGACGACTGCGACGTTTGGTGTCGGTTGCGCGGCGCCGGCATGGTGTTGCTCGGGCACACGCACACGCATGAGTTCGCGGCTGGCGGCACGACCGATCAGGTGGGCAACCCGTGGGCGCTCGATCGCAGCGCGGGTGGCTCGAGCGGGGGGTCGGCTGCGGCGCTGGCAGCGCGGATGACGCCCGCCGCGGTCGGAACCGACACCGCCGGATCGTTGCGCATCCCGTCAGCGCTGTGCGGGACGTCGACCATCAAGCCGACTCGCAACCTGGTCTCGATCTCGGGCGTGGTGCCGCTCGCCGCGAGCCTCGACCATTGCGGCCCCATGGCGAGGACAGTCATTGACTGCGCGGCGTTGCTCGACGCGATGGCCGGACCTGACTTTTCCGACGCCACAACGGCTTTCGCCACAATCGCAACCATCGCGGCCTTGCGCACGTCCTCGGGTGCGCGTCCGCTGAGCGGCGTCCGGCTCGCGCTTTCTCACCGTGCGCGCACGTTGGACGACGATGTGCGCGCCGGCTTCGACCGCGCCGTCCGAGCATGTGTCGAACTTGGGGCGATCGTCGTCGAGCCGACCGAGGAAGCGCCCGCCGACGAGCCGGCGCACGACCACCTCGCGATGCTGTGCGCTGAGATGCTGCGCTTTCATCGCCGGTTCGACAAGGCCCGCGACCGATACCGCTCGTC
>JAICYF010000130.1 GCA_025934355.1 Acidothermaceae bacterium | reverse complement strand
CCGGGCCTTCACCGCCGCCGCGCCGCCGCGCCGCCGCGCCGCCGCGCTGCCGCGCCGCCGTCCGCCCTGGATCTCCCTAGACCCCGAAACTCACGCTTGGACAGTGCCACGGCGAGGTCTAGGCAGGAGTTTCGGGGTCTAAGGCTCGGCTTCTTCTGCTCAGCCCGGCGCGGGGTCCCGTTGGAGGCGACACCGACGGAGTTCAGCTCGGCGTGGCCTTCGGACGCCGCCGCCACGACGTCCGAGCGCGAGTTTCAGGACCTAACGCTCGCTTTTCTTGCGCCGGCAGGGTCACCTGGCGCAGTGTTGACCGGTGCGACGGGGACGGTTGGTCCGTGCGACGGGGACGGCGGGTATGAGCGCGGGACGTCGAGCACGCGCGTCGTCGGTCATGGACATGCCCGCCCGCGCGGTGCCTGCGTCGGCAATCATCGCGTTCGCCGCGGTCATCGCCTGCGGCTACGCGTTCAAGTGGCAGTGGACCGGCTTCACCAAGGACAACCAGCTGTGGGACCTGTTGCACATCCTTGTGCTGCCCGTTGTGCTCGCCACGCTGCCGCTTTGGTACCGCACCCGCGCGCGTTGGCGGGTGGAGTGGCGGATCGTCCTGACCGCGGTCGTCGCGGCCTTCGTGGTGCTCATCATCGGCGGCTACCGCCTGCACTGGACGTGGACCGGCTTCCAAGGCAACACGTTCTGGGACTGGCTCGAACTGCTCGCGCTTCCGGTGGTGGTCTCGTTCTTGCCACTGTGGTTCGAGACGCATCGTCGGCTTGAAAGTCGTTGGCGCATAGCGCTTTCCGTCGTGCTGACCGCGTTTGTCGTCATCGTGATTGGCGGCTACCGGCTGCATTGGTCGTGGACCGGCTTCCAAGGCAACACCGTGCGCGACTGGTTGCAGCTGCTCGTCGTGCCGTTCGTGCTTCCGGCCACGCTGGCTTGGTTTGCGGCACGCCGCGAGTCGGACGACGACGCGAGCGAACCCGAGGCGGACGAACCCGAGGTCAGCGAACCGGAGGCGGACGAACCCGAGGTCAGCGAACCGGAGGCGGACGACGACGCGAGCGAACCCGAGGCGAGCAAACCCGAGGCGGCCCAACCTGACGTGCCGCGGCAGCTGACGATTCCGGACGCGGCAACCGACCCGGTCAGTGGTGCGGCCGATCCCGCACGCTTTTCATAAGCGCCTTCACCCGAGCCTTCTCCTCCGCGCGAACCCGGCCGTCGCGTCGCGCCTGTTGCCACCGCTGCTCGCGCAGCAGCTTGTTGTAGTCGGATAGTCGGGAGGCCGCGAGGTCGCCGTCCGAAATTGCTTGGACGACGGCGCAGCCCGGCTCAGTCTCGTGTCGGCAATCGGCGAACCGGCAATCGGCGGCGAGTCCCTCCACGTCGGAGAAAGCGGCGGAGATGCCGTCCTCGGCGCCCCATAGCGCGAGGCCGCGCAGGCCCGGGGTGTCGATAGCGATAGCGCCCGACGGCAGGACGACAAGTTCGCGCGCCGTGGTGGTGTGCCTTCCTCGGCCGTCGTCGCGAATCGCGCCGGTCGGCAGTGCGACGGTGCCTTCGGCAAGGGCGTTCGCCAGGGTCGTTTTCCCAGCGCCAGAAGGACCAATCATGGCGAACGTGCGGCCCGGCCGGAGATAGCCGTCGAGCTCGTCGAGACCCTCGCCGGTGAACGCGCTGACGCTATGGACGTCGGTGCCCACGGCGTCGGCGCGGGTCGCGTCGGCGCGCTCCGCCGCGTCGTCCGCGAGGTCTTTCTTCGTGAGGACGACGACAGGCGTGGCGCCCGACTGCCATGCAAGTGCCAAGCAGCGCTGCACCAACCGCGGCCGGGGGCGGCCGATCAGCGGCGCGACGACGAACACGGTGTCGACGTTCGACGCGACGACCTGCGCCACCGCCTCACCGCTGACGTCGCCGCGCTCAAATGCCGACCGGCGCGGCAAAATCGCCACGGCCACCGGGCCGTCAATTGCGACCCAATCGCCGACGGCGGGTGTGCCGGTGATGGCCGGTGTGTCGTCGGCGTGAAACAGCCGACCCGACAACCGGACTCGTTCGTGGCCGTCAGCGGTGATGACGGTGATGGCTGCGCGATCGACGCGGGCGACCCGGGCCGGCCGCAATGCGGTGGCCGAAGCTGCTTGCACCGCAGCGAATTCGGTGGCGCGTGCGTCGTCCCAGCCGAGAAAGCTCAACGTTGAAGACATGATCGAGCGGCTCCAAGGAAGAAGGTGAGCGCGCTCGAAAAGGCGGTTAGCCAAGGCAGCCGAGCGCGAGGGTCGGGGCAACGTGAACAGAGACGTTCATCGGGCCAACTCCTCTCTCCTCGGCGGTGTTGCGACGAGGCCAATCTAGCGTTCGCCGGGTGCGGCGGCATCCGGGTTTCAGCGGTAGCGGTGCGGTGGCCCGATCCGGACGTCGACGCCGGGTGAGTAGTGCACCAGCGGTGCACCTTTTGGCGCGGGCAAGCCGGTGTCGGCGACGAGCTGGTCGTCGAGGTCGCGGACGACGGCTCGGCGCAACGGCCATGGATCGTGTTGCGCGTGCGCGTAGCGGCGATACCGGCCGCGTGCGCCGCCGACGCTGAACAACGCCCACCTCGCCGTCAAGAAATGGTCCCGGTCGGTCAGTTCCTCAGCTGCAAACGGCTGGCCGATTTCGACGGTCACCCGGCTTGCCACACCACCCTCGGGCCAGCGTCGACGCGTCGTGTAGGTGATGGTGTCGCCGCGGTCGTCGAGGCTCATGCGAGACCACATGTAGGGCAACCGAAAACCTAGCCGTGCGGCAGCGACCGCGGGAAACCGCTCGGCGTCCAAGGAAAAGAACCAAACGCCGGACTGGCCGAGCTCGTCGCGGACGTACGTGCGCACATTCGTCTCGCAGAAGTGCGAAATCCACGGCAGACGTGGGATTCCCGGCGCGTTGATCCGCATGAAGAACGGCACCAGGCCCACCCACGCGGCACCGTCGTAGGTTTCGACTGACAGGTTTGGCGGCAACAGCGTCTGCACAACCTCCACCGGATAGCGCCAGTGCACGAAGGTCAACCGCTCCCAGCGATGGAACATCACCGGGCGTTCGACGGTTAGCGGGCAGACGGGGGAGTAATGCTCGACTTGCGGCATGGTCCTATCGTGCAACGCGTCGAGCTGGCGCGGGTTCGTCGACCCCGTTCTCAGCGGCCCACAATGCATGTTCTCGCGCGGCCCAGCTGGTCGGGACGTGACCGGTGCGCATGCCGGCGAGCGCGTGCGGGTCGCGCAATGCCATGTAAATGTGCCCGACGACGACGGCGAGGATCGCGTATGCGGCCCAGTCATGGACGAAGGTCGCGCCGGTGCGCCAACTGATCGGCCAGTGGTTGGCGAACCGCATCACCGAGCCGGTGAGCATCATGACGAGGATCGCACCCAGTTGGAAGTTTGCGTTCAGCTTCTGGCCGGCGTTGAACTTGCCGACTTCCGACCGGGTGGCGCGAAAGTCCTTTGATCGCAGCCATTTCCAATCGGACGGCGTGAAGCGGTTCAGCCGGCTCACGTCGTCGCGAAGAGCTTTGGACAGCAAGCCGACGATCAACGGGACCGGCAACGAGAGGCCGGCGATGACATGCACCCATTCGACGATCGCGCGGTACCCGATGGCCTGTGCCAGCGGCCCGACGTACAAAATCGCCGCGGTCACGAGGCAGACGCCCATCAGCACGGCGGTGACCCGATGCACCCACCGTTCGGCTGCCGCGAAGCGCAACAGCTCAGCTGGTCGGGGCATCGCCGCGACCGTTCGACTTCCCGACCCAAGCGTCGACGTCGTAGCCGTTCTGCTCCCAGAAACCGGGGGTCACCCGCGACGTCACCTTGATGCCGCCAAGCCATTTGCACGACTTGTAGCCGTACATCGGCGCGACGTAAAGCCGCACCGGACCGCCGTGCGCCCGGCTCACCGCGCCGCCGAGCATCTGGGTGGCGACCAGTACGTCGCGACGTCGGGCTTGCTCAAGCGTGAGGCTCTCGGTGTAGGCGCCGTCGAAGGAGGTGAACTGCAGCGCCGTGGCGCCCTTCTGCACGCCCACGTGGTCGAGCAGATCAGGCAGCGCGACGCCCGACCAATGCACTTGGGGCACCCGCCACCCGGTGACGCATTGGAAATCTTTGATCATCGTGGTTTGCGGCATCGCGTTGAGGTCGTCGAGAGAAAGCGTCGCCGGCCGGTCGACCAAGCCGTCGACCGTGAGTTGGTAATCGGACGACGTCCGCTCCGGTTCGTCGCCGGTGATCGAGTAGAAGCGGAATGTGTCGCCAGCTGGGATCAGCGCGCTCAGGCCGGTCGGGTCGCGCTCCTCGAGCGGGCGCAGGAACGCGCTTTCGATGCTTTGCAGATGGTCGCCGAACGCCACGCCCAGAACGCCCAGGCCGAGCATGCCGAGCACGATCCGCCGTCCGACGGGTCGGCCCGCGGCGTCGTTTGAGTCGGCAACGGTTTGCTCAGCCATTCGCGTGCTCCACGTGCTCCACGTGCTCCACGTGCTCCCTGCGTCGGACGTCGAACGTCGTGCGGGTTGTCGCCGACCAATCCATCATGCGGTCGCCGCCGCCCCAAAGCGCCGCCGATGTTGTTACAAAATGCGAACGGGCGGCCGCACCCCGGTAAGGGATACGACCGCCCGTTCGAATCGGTTCAGACTGGCCGAACGTTCTCCGCCTGCGGGCCCTTCGGGCCCTGCGTGATGTCGAAGTCGACCTTCTGGTTCTCCTCCAGGCTGCGGTAACCGTCAGACTGGATCGCCGAGTAGTGGACGAAGACGTCAGCGCCGCCCTCGACGGCAATGAAGCCGAAGCCCTTCTCAGCGTTGAACCACTTCACAACACCTTGCGTCACGTGCTCTCCCTAACCAGGATTCGGCACCCGCACCGCGCGGTTGCCGGGCCGGCGCGGGCAGTCTCTTTGGGGGCCCCGAAGATCACCAACCGCGCTGACGTTCCGCGGCGTGAGAACACGTACTTGGAACTGCGACCGCGATCACCGTAGCAGGTCAAATCGGCCTGCACCATAAGTCGCACGGCGGATATCCGGGCCGGTCATGCGTGGTTCGTCCCGCTTTACCGCCGGAAAAGTTGCGCATTCAAATTATGGGCGAGACTGGGCGGCGAGGCGGATGCCAAATCCGATCAACGCCACGCCAGTTAACCGCTCGACCCGTCGGCGCAGGGTCGAGCGGGCGAACAGCGTGCGGGCGGCGTGGATCGCAGTGGTCAACGACAGGTACCACGCGCAGTCGCAAGCGACCCAAATCACAGCGAGGAGCAAGCCGGTCGCCAACACCGGTGCGCCGGATGGGATGAACTGCGGCAGGAACGACACCGCGAACACGCCGGCCTTCGGGTTGGCCAGGTTGGTGACGAAGCCAGCGCGGTAGGCGGAACGCGACGAGCCCGGGCTGGTCGTCGCGACCGCGTCGGCGTCGACGAGTTCGTCTGCCGATTGATCAGCGTTCGTCGTCCGCGACCGAAGAATTGCTTGCACACCAAGGAAAACCAGCAGGACGGCCCCGGCGACGCGCAACACCGTGTAAGCAATCTCGGAGGCTGATAGCAAGGCGGTGACTCCGAGCGCGGCCATGACCGCCCAAAAGAACACGCCTGACTCGATGCCGGCAACCGTTGCGAAACCGCGGGCGCGCCCGTGTCGAATCGTCTGCCGCAGCAACACCGCGGTGGCTGGACCCGGCGCTATCGCGAGCAGCAGTGCCGCGCCGGCAAACGCCAGCAAATGTGCGGCGTAGCTCGACATCGGCTCAACTCCTTCTTCGCAAGCAAAGTGCGGCGGCGACAATCACAGTGCACAACAAAAGCGGCGGGGCGAAACCGGATTTCCAAATGTCGAGCGGGTGCGGATCTCGGCCTGGCAGGTAACCGATCGCGAGCACCGACGTCCAGAAGATCAGCACTTTGTCGAAGGCGGACGACGGGAGCACCGCGATCAAGGCGAAGGGCAGCACGGCGTACCACGGCAGCACGTAGGGCGCGGTCAGCAGCCAGCCGAGCACCAGAACCAGTGCCGGCCGGGCGGGATGGCCGCGACCCGGCAGTCCGCGGCGCAGCAGCAGCGCCATGACGGCGAACCCGATCCACGCCAGGATCCGTATGAGCGCGCGCGCGGGCCCCTTGCCGAGCAGCGACTCCAAGGGATGGGTGACGATCCGCCACGGGTCGGCGAAGGAGACGAAGCCGCTCGCGTGGCCCAGCTGGTCGAAGGCATGCCCGCCCGCGAGCAGATACCCGGGAATGAGCACCGCGGCCGCGCCGACTGCGAGGGCGATCAGCGCCCGCAGCCTGCCGCGGGAGTGCCGATGGCAGGCGATGGCAATGGCGAAGCCGCCGCCGGCCAGCGCGGCGGACGCCTTCACGGCAGCGGCGGCACCCCCAAGCACTCCAGCCGCGATGCTCACCGGCACGCCGGCGCCGAACGATGAGGCGATTCCGCGCCGCGCGAGCAGCGCCAAGCCGCCGACCACAAGTGCGGTGAGCGGGACGTCGACGTGTGCTCCCGCGACCCCTTCGAGCAACAGCAGGGGGTTGGCCGCGAATAACAGCGCGGCTCTTCGTCGTCCTGCCTCACCTTCGGCAAGCAGATAGAGCAGCGCGGCCGCGACGATAAACGCGAGTGCGTTGATCAGCCCCAGGATGAAGACTGCCCGGCCTGGCGCGTGCGGGCCGTCGCCGGCGAGCTTCGCCGCCACCCACTGCTCGCCGGTGGCGATCGGACCGTAGACGCTGGTCGTCGTCCGCCACGGTGGTTCGGCAGCCGCGGCGTACGCGCCGGTGAGCGTCGACGGCGGTGTCGTGTAAGGGTCTTGGCCGATTGCGGCGAGCCGACCGTAGGCGGCGTAACTACCGGGATCCGCCGAGCCGATCGGCGTTAGGACACCGAGTACCGCGGCGCTCACGGCGCCGGCGATGAGCATGCGCTTGGAGTTGACCGCCCAGCCCCGGCGCAGCGCGTCGAGGCATCCGGCCAGGCCATAAGCGCCCGCGACGACGGCGAAGACCAGCAGCGCGGTGACCGTCGCGGTGTTCGGGTGCGCGTCGGCGTGGAGCGGGAGCGGACCGGCGAAGGGTTGCGCGGCGGCACTCGGCCCCAGCATCGCCGTGACTGCAGTCGCCGCGACCGAGGCGCTCAGCGCGGCCATGGCGAGTTTCGGCGGCCGACCGGGAGCCAGAAGGCGTAGTGCGTGCCGCTTGGCGAGCCACAGTGTGATGGCGGCGACCCGGCCGGATGCGGTGAGCAGGGTCATCGGTGATCGCCGCTCCCGAATCCAGACCCGGCGGTGGTGACGGACGGGCGTGAGCGGAGGATGCGGGATTTGAACCCGCGAGAGGTTGCCCTCTACACGCTTTCCAAGCGTGCGCACTCGGCCACTATGCGAATCCTCCGCCGTGCAGGGTAGCCGATTCGCTTTCGTCGCCGGTCGGCAACGCGTGTTGGTCAGCCGCGAGCACCGCCACCGCAGCGAGCACGGCCAGGGCGGCGAGGCAACCGGTGGCCACCCGATAGCCGGTGGCTCCGGCGCCCGCGACCGAGTACGCCAGGCTGGTGACCGCGACGCCGAGAGCGGTGCCGAACGCGCGAGTCATGTTCAATACCCCGCCCGCGACGCTCGCCCGGGCGGCGGGGGCGCTCGTCATGATGGCCGCGTTGTTGGCCGGGGTGAACATCCCCGAACCGAAGCCGACCATCGCGAGCGCCACCGCGACCGACGCGACGCTGGCCGGTGTCGCCGCCACGATCGCGAATCCGGCGGTGGCCAGCGCCATGCCGATCGCCGTCGGCAGTCGGGTGCCTTTCGCGTCGGCCACGCGGCCGGCGAAGGGCGTCGAAATCGCAATGCAGACCGGCAGCACGGTGAGCAGCAGGCCGGTGGAGTCGGGCCGCCAGCCCAAGGTGCGTTCCATCTCGAACGGCGTTATGAACAGCATGCCGAACAAGACCAGGTACGACAGCAGGCCGGCGAATATGGCGTGGCTGAACTCGTGGTGCCGGAACAGATCGAGCGGCAGCAGCGGCTCGGCGCCGCGACGCTGCCTCGATCTCGTGTGCCACTGCAGCATCGCGCCCGCGGCGACGGCGATCACAAGAGGGGTGATGGTCGTGCCTCGCAGGAACGAACCGTGCTGCGCGTCGGTCAAGGTAAGCAGTGCGCCGACGACGGTCGGGATG
>JAICYF010000238.1 GCA_025934355.1 Acidothermaceae bacterium | reverse complement strand
GCGCGCGCCGCCGCGGACAGGTCGGAGCTGACCGACAGGCCGGCCAAGCCGTGCGCCGACCGCGCGCTGTTCACCATCGACACGAAGCTCGAGCTTGAGTCGGCGCGAGCGCCGTGAGCGGCGAAGACGAGGCCTGCCAGCGCGACCGCCAACGACAGCGCGGAGACTGTCGATCTCGCCGCCCACACCCGAGCACCTCGGGCGAACTTCGGGCTTTGGGGCGCTGCGGCGGGCACGAACACGAGGCGATGACCCTCCTGATCGGAACTGACGGGTGAGCAACCGGCGTCCGGCCAGGATCACCGAACGACCGTTACCTTGCCGCAACATGGGGTCGAATGCCAACCGTGCCGAGGCGGTTACGGGTGGTTTTCGTCCCAGCGAGTCATCGAGTCTCGCCGGATTTAGCCCGATTTGATCAGACTTGGCCGTAAAGTTGACGGCTGATCACCAGACGTTGGACCTGGTTCGTGCCCTCGACGATCTGCAGCGCCTTCGCCTCGCGCATGTACCGCTCGACCGGGTAGTCCTCGACGTATCCGTAGCCGCCGAGCACCTGGACGGCGTCGATCGTCACCCGCATCGCCAGGTCGCTGCAGAACAGCTTGGCCATCGCGGCTTGCTTGGTCACCGGCTGGCCGGCGTCCAGCCTGCGGGCGGCCGCGAGGTACAGCGCGCGGGCGGCCTCGACGCCGGTCGCCATGTCGGCCAGCATGAACGACAGCCCCTCGAAGTCCCGCAGCGGCCGGCCGAACTGATGCCGCTGCCCGGCGTAGTCGGTCGCGACGTCAAGCGCCGCCTGGGCGAGCCCGACCGCGCAGGCCGCGATTCCGAGCCGCCCGGTGTCGAGCGCCGCGAGAGCGATCGCAAAGCCATGTCCGGGTTCGCCGATCAGGCGGTTCGCCGCCACGGCCACGCCGTCCAACCGCACCTGCGCGGTCGGTGAGGCCCGCAGGCCCATCTTGTGCTCGGGCGTCGCGGCGGCCAGGCCGGCGTCGTCCGAGAAAAGCAGGAAGCAGCTGATGCCGCGCGCGCCGTCGTCGGACGTTCGGGCCATCACGGTGTAGAAATCGGCGACACCGCCGTGGGTGATCCAGGCCTTCGTGCCATCGAGCCGATATCCGTCGTCGGCGGTCGTGGCGCGCGTGCGCAGCGCGGCGGCGTCCGATCCGGAGTCGGGTTCGGACAGGCAATAGGCGCCGAGCTCGCTGCCGCCCAGCATTTTCGGCAGCCACCGCGCTTTTTGGTCGGCGGTGCCGTACCGGGCGAGGCCGAAGCACGACAAGGTGTGCACGCTGACGCCGAGTCCGACGGTCAGCCAGGATCGGGCGAGTTCTTCGACGACCTGCAAGAAGACCTCGTAGGGCAATCCGGCGCCGCCGTGCTCCTCGGCGTACGGCAGGCCGAGCAGACCCATGCCGCCGATCTTCGCGAACACGTCGCGCGGGAACGCGGCGTCGCGTTCGGCGCCGGGCGCGCGCGGCGCAAGTTCGTCCCGCCCGAACTCGCGGACCATCTCAAGTAATTCACGCGCTTCAGGAGTGGGAAGCGTGCGTTCGACGTTCAAGGCTGCTCCTGGGTTCGGAAGCTGCTGGACGAGGTGAGCTGCCGGGGTCGCCGGCCCGTTCCACTCAATCTAGTGCGCATCGGCGGACGCCTTCTGGAAAGCTGCTCGCATGCCGTCGACGTCCGGGTCGTTGATGTTGCTCGACACGCCGTCGTTGTACTTCCGCGCGTTTTACGGAGTGCCCGAGTCGGTGACCGCCCCCGACGGCATGCCGGTCAACGCGGTCCGTGGTTTGCTTGACTTCATTGGGTTTCTGGTCGAGCGGCATCGTCCGGCTCGACTCGTCGCCTGCATGGACGCCGACTGGCGGCCGGCCTTTCGAGTCGCCCTGCTGCCCTCGTACAAGGCACACCGACTGGCCCCGACCGGCGGCGAGACGGTACCCGACGCGCTGACGCCGCAGGTGCCTGTGATCGAGGCGTTGCTCGACGCCATCGGCATCGCGCATGTCGGTGTCGCCGGCTTCGAGGCGGACGACGTGATCGCCACGCTGACCCACCGGTGCACCGGACCCGTCGACGTCGTCACGGGCGACCGCGATCTGTTCCAGTTGGTGCGTGACGACAAGCCGGTGCGGATCGTCTACACCGCGCGCGGGGTCGGGAAATCGGAGGTCGTTGACGAAGCTGGCGTGACCGCGAAGTACGGCATTCCGGGCCGCGCCTACGCCGACTTCGCGGTGTTGCGGGGCGACCCGAGCGACGGATTGCCCGGTGTCGCGGGCGTGGGTGAGAAAACCGCGGCCGCGTTGGTGTCTCGGTTCGGCGACCTCGACGCGCTGACAAAGGCGCTCGACTCGGACGACGAGGCTGGGTTTCCGGCGGGCACCCGCAACAAATTGCGAGCGGCGCGCGACTACCTCGACGCCGCGCGCGTCGTCGTCGCGACCCGGATCGACGCTGATGTGCCGAAGCTCGACGACGCGTTACCCACGGGGATTCGCGACGCCGAAGCGCTGCTTGACCTCGTACAGCGGTACGGAGTCGCCTCGCCGGTGCAACGGCTGCTGACCTCGTTGCGCATCACGCTTCCTCAGCCGACCGACGAATAGGCGACCACGCCGCGGCGGAGCGCGTCAGACGCCTTGTCGGCGACGGCTGAGAGCTCGTCGTCGGCCGCGTTGGAGAGCTGGCCAAGCAGGTCGAGGACCTGCCGCACCCAGCGAACGAAATCACCCGCCGACATGGCGTTGTCGGTGAGCACCGAGTCGAGGCTCGCGCCGGAGGCCCAGCGGTACGCGGCCCACGCGAAACCAGGCGCCGGCTCGCGAAGGAAGTCGAGTCGGCGCTCGTGCTCGGCGGCAGAAAGCCTTTCCCATAAGGCATTCATCCGGTCGAGCACCTCGGGCACGTGACCGCGCGGCAACCGAACCGGTGCCGGATCATGCTCGCGCACCTCGAAGACCAGTGCGGAAACCACGGCCGCCAGTTCGGCCGGCGCCAGGCCGCGCCAAATGCCTGACCGAACGCACTCGGCGGCGAGCAGGTCGAGTTCGCCGTAGATGCGCGCGAGCCGTCGTCCATCTTCTGTGACTGTCTCGTTGTCGAGATACCTCAGGTGATGCAGCAGATCGCACACCCGGTCGAAGACCCGCGCGATGGAATTGGTGCGGTTGTCGACGCGGCGTTGAAGCGCGTCGGTGTCGCGCTTGAGCCGCCAGAACCGCTCGGCCCATCGCGCGTGCTGCTCGCGGTCGGCGCAGCCATGGCAGGGATGCACCCGTAGTTGCGCGCGCAGACCGGAGATCTCGGCCGTCACTTCGTCAGAATGGCCGCCTCGCGCACGCCTGGGAGCCGCCTCGTCGCTGTGGGCATGGCGAGAACGCAGCGTCGCCGCGAGGTCGCGGCGGTCTTGCGCGTTGCGCGCGTTGAACGACTTGGGGATGCGCAATCGCTCAATCGATTCGACCGCGCTTGGAAAATCCACCAGCGAAAGGCGTTTCACCTGGCGCTCCTCGGTGAGCACCACCGGTCGAGGCCCCTCGTTGCCGGATTGCAGACCTGGGTCGAGCACGATGGCCAACCCCGCGCGTCGTCCGGCAGGAACTCGAATGACATCCCCTGGCTTGAGTTTCTCCAGCGATGCGGCGGCGGCGGCCCGGCGCAACGCGGCGGCGTTACGAGCGGCGCTCGCCTCGACGTCGGACAACTTGCGGCGAAGCGCCGCGTACTCCTCGAAGTCG
>JAICYF010000112.1 GCA_025934355.1 Acidothermaceae bacterium | reverse complement strand
GGCGGCGCCTACTGGCGGGGCAGCGAGAAGAACCCGCAGCTCCAGCGGATCTACGGCACCGCCTGGGAGTCGCGCGAGAAGCAGGACGAATACCTCCACCTGCTGGAGGAGGCCGAGAAGCGCGACCACCGCAAGCTGGGCGCCGAGCTCGACCTGTTCTCCTTCCCCGACGAGCTGGGCTCGGGCCTGCCGGTCTTCCATCCCAAGGGCGGGGCGGCCGAGGCGGCCGCCGAGGGCGCGTCCGCCGAGGTCGGCGGTGCCGAGCTGACCATCTACGACAACCTGCGCCGCGACGGCTCGCTGGCCTGGAAAGACTTGTGCCGCGGGCCGCACCTGCCCTCGACTCGGCTTATCCCGGCGCTGAAGTTGATGCGCACGGCGGCCGCGTACTGGCGGGGTAACGAGAAAAACCCGCAGTTACAGCGGATTTACGGCACCGCGTGGCCGTCGCGCGACGCGCTGAAAGCGCATCTTCAATTCCTGGAGGAGGCCGAGAAGCGCGACCACCGCAAGCTCGGCCGCGAGCTCGACCTGTTCAGTTTTCCCGACGAGATCGGCTCCGGGCTGGCGGTTTTCCATCCGAGAGGCGGCATCATCCGCCGGGTGATGGAGGACTACTCACGCCAGCAGCATGAGCGCGCGGGGTACTCGTTCGTCAACACGCCGCACATCTCCAAGCAGGACCTGTTCATGGTCTCGGGTCACCTGCAGTGGTACGCCGAGGGCATGTACCCGCCAATGGAGCTCGACGGCGGCATCAACTACTACCTCAAGCCGATGAACTGCCCAATGCACATCTTGGTGTATCGGTCGCGGGGTCGCTCGTACCGCGAATTGCCTTTGCGATTGTTCGAATTCGGCACGGTGTACCGCTACGAGAAGTCCGGCGTCGTCCATGGCTTGACTCGCGCACGCGGATTCACGCAGGACGACGCGCACATCTTCGCGGCACGTGACCAGATGGCGTCGGAGCTGAAGAACCTGCTCACCTTCGTGCTTGATTTGCTGCGTGACTACGGGCTTTCCGACTTCTACCTGGAGTTGTCGACGCGCGACGACTCAGACAAGTTCGTCGGCACCGAAGCAGACTGGGCCGAGGCGACCGAGGCGCTGGCGTCGGTCGCGAAAGAGTCGGGGCTTGAGCTGGTGCCCGACCCTGGCGGCGCGGCGTTCTACGGCCCGAAGATTTCGGTGCAGGCGCGCGACGCGATCGGCCGCACCTGGCAGATGTCGACGATCCAGGTCGACCTCAACCTGCCAAAGCTGTTTGGCCTTGAGTACCAAGGCGCTGACGGCACCCGGCAGGAGCCGGTGATGATCCACCGTGCGTTGTTTGGCTCGATCGAGCGGTTTTTCGGCGTGCTGCTCGAGCACTATGCGGGCGCGTTCCCACCGTGGCTGGCGCCGGTGCAAGCTGTTGGGATTCCGGTCAGCGACGCGCACGTTTCTTACTTGGCGTCGACCGTTGGCGACGCGTTGCGAGCGGCCGGGGTGCGGTACGACGTCGACGCGTCCGACGACCGCATGCAGAAGAAGATTCGCAATGCGCAAAAGGAAAAGGTGCCGTACATGCTGATCGTCGGCGACGACGACGTCGCGGCGGGCGCGGTCTCCTTCCGGTATCGCGACGGAACCCAGAAGAACGGCGTGCCATTGGCCGACGCCGTCGCTGAGATTGTCGACGCGATTCGTCGCCGGGTGCAGGTGTGAGCTCGAACGACGTCGACGTTAGCGGCGCCGTCGGCGACGCCGATGCGTTCGAGCGCATCTGGACGCCGCACCGAATGGCCTACATAAACGGTGAGTCGAAGCCTGCAGGCGATCCCGATGATCCGGCGGTCTGCCCGTTCTGCGTCATCCCTTCGAAGTCGGACGGCGAGGGGTTGATCGTCGCTCGCGGTTCGTTGGTGTACGCCGTGTTGAACCTCTACCCGTACAACGCGGGGCATCTGCTCGTCGTCCCGTATCGGCACATGCCTGACATCACTGACTTGACCGCTGACGAGGCGGCCGAGCTCGCACTGTTCACGCAGCAAGCGGTGTCAACGTTGCGGTCGGCTTCGCACCCGCATGGCTTCAACCTTGGGGTCAACCTGGGTTCGGTGGCCGGCGCGGGGATCGCGGCGCACCTGCATCAGCACATCGTGCCGCGATGGGGTGGCGACACCAACTTCATGCCGGTGGTGGGCCGCACCCGCGTCTTGCCGCAACTGTTGCACGACACCCGCGATCTGCTCGCGTCGGTGTGGCCGGCGTAAGTCGTTCGTCGTCCGATTCGCTTGTGCCTGTGGACAAACTGGTTCAGCTGAACCGATCGCTGTCGGTTTGCGGTTCGGCCAGAATGGCGCTCGTGATGCAGACGGGTGCGACTCTCAATGGATGACTCCTGGCCGAACGCCGACGATCGCTTTCAGTTGTTGTTCGGGTCATCCCGCCAAGAAGTCGAAGACAGCGGCGTCGACGTCGACACGTATGTCGCCATGCACCTTCACGACTCGGATGAGCACTTGTATCGCCAGTTCGCGGACCGCCTCGCGAAGGGTCGCGGCGTCCTGCCGTACTGGACGATCGGCTCCTGGATTTCACATGGCAGAACCAAGTTCTCGCAGTCCTGGATGGGCAGCGTGACCGTGAGGAAGCAGGAAATCCGGTTGTCGGACGTCGATGTGCTCGCGGCTTGTCATCCGCATGACATCGATGCGCGCGCGGCGCGCGGCTGGTTCGGTATGGGACTTCGTCTGAGCATGGGGGCCGCGGGCGTTTGGTATGTGCAACCGCGTTACTCTCCGACCAGCATCCGGAAGGCGCGGGCGGCGAACCGCGTTTTCGTTGCGGCGTTGAGAGAGGCCGGCGTTCGATTCGAGTCCGACGACCACCGCGGTCCTGTAAATCCTTGATCGAACCAGCTGTGGACAAACTGGTTCAGCTGAACCGCGCGCGGTGCTCCATGAGCTCGGCGACTTCAATCGATGACGGCGCCGACTCGCCTCGCAGCCCGTCAATGGCGCCAGCCTGGTCTGCCTCGCTGCGGTTCTGACTCAGCTTGGCCTTTGCCTCGACTCGCTCGATCAGCAACTCGACGCCGACTATGCCGCGCAGCTGACCGTCGATATAACTCGTCGGCGCGTCGGTGACGTGCCATCGGTCGGCGCGCCCCGCCTCATGCTTGTCGGTCAACCTTGTGACGACGTCGCGCAGCCATTCCGTTTCGCGATGGAACGCCACCCGACCGGTGAAGTGCACCGAGGCGTAGTTCCACGTCGGCACCGCTCGGCCGTGCTCGCGCTTGCTCGGATACCACGAAGGCGAGATGTACGCCTGCGGGCCGTGCACGATCGCCAGCGCCCGCATGTCGGTGCGCGTCGTGCGCCATTGATCGTTGGCGATCGACACATGCGCGAGAAGCCGGCCGGGCCCGTCTGCCGAGCGTTCCCACATCACCGGGACCAGACTGGAAATCGGCTGCTCACCGTCGAACGTGACGATGTCGGCGGCACCGACCTGATCGACAAACTCCGCCACCCGCTCGACGTCGTCAACTGCGAAGGCAGGCGGTATGTACACCCGACGAGTCTAGCCAGCGTTCATCGACGGCTCAGCGATTAACGACGCTGACCCCGACCTGGTTTGACGCTGGCGCCGCGCCTGGCGTGCCGTCGGTCGCGGCGAACGCGACCACGCCGAGTGCCGCCAACAACGAGGCCACCGCGACAATTCGGCGCAGCGGCAGCCGAAGCGCTGAGTGATGGGACGACGTGACCGCGCGCGTCGGCGCATGTCGCGCCGCCGCGTGTCGGGGAGTCGCCTCCGGGGAAGCCGACACAAAACGCAAGACTGGCACGGAAATTCGCGACACCTGCGCATTTGTGTCCCGGCGTGTCGGCCGACAATCGCTAGGGCGCCGTGACTCTTCCGCGTCGAGTGAAGGGTTTGGGCTGCGATCCGGGCCAGAAACGCAGCCCAAACCCTTCACTCGACAGATGAGGTACCGGTGGAGACGGATGACGCACCCGGTGGAGACGGATGACGCACCCGGTGGAGACGGATGAGGTACCGGTGGAGGCGGCTAGGGAGCGGCGCAGCGGACGACGAGCAAGGCCAGGTCGTCGCGCGCTGGTCCAAACCGCTGCACGCTCAGCTCAAGCCGTCCGGCGATCTCGTCGGCGTTCGCGCCGGCGAACTCGCGCAGGCAGCTGAGCAGATTCTCCTCGCCGAACATGGCCAGTCCGTTGCGTCGCTCGGTGACACCGTCGGTGTAGAAGATGATCGCGTCGCCCGGCTCGAGGACGACGTGGTCCTCGGCCAGCTCGATCTGCGGCATCACGCCAAGCAACGTTCCGCTGCGCCCGACGAAAGCGACGCTGCCGTCAGCGCGCAGCACGGCGGGCGGCGGATGGCCGGCGCCCGAGACGCTGAGGCGCAAGCAGGCGCCATCCGGCTCGATCGTGCCGAGCAGCGCGGTGCAGAACCGGCCGCGGTCGCCGAGTTCGACGATGGCGTCGTTGAGCCGGTGCAACGCGGTCGGCGGCCGTGCGCCGTCGCGCACCAAGAGCCGAAGCACGTTACGCGCCAGCCCGGTGATCGCGGCCGCCTCGGCGCCTTTGCCGCACACGTCGCCTATGGCGAAGCCCCAACCGTTGTCGGCGAGCTCGAATACGTCGTAAAAGTCGCCGCCGACCTCGTTGCCTTCACCGGCTGCCGCGTAACGCGCGGCAAACTCGCAGACCTGGTTCGCCGGAAGCGTTGGCGGCAACAACGAGGCCTGCAGCGCGTGCGCGATCGTCGTGCTCTCCTCGTACAGCCGCGCGTTGTCGACGGCAACCGCGGTTCGGCGGGCCAGGTCGTTGAGCAAGCTCACGTCGTCCGGGCCGAAGATGCCGCCGGGCGGCCGACCGACCAACAAGATCCCGACCAACCTGCGCCGCGCGACGAGTGGCAACGCGAGCACTTCGCCGGACCGCTCCTCGGTCAGCTCGGTGGGCAATTCGCTGGCCGGCAACAGGTTCGGCCGACGTTCGCCAAGCCCGTGGACGAGCCGAAGGGCCAGCAGCTCACCGTCGGCGCTGTCGAGAATTCCTTGTAGATCAGGCAATCTCGACTCGTCGGCGTGCGCGACGGCCATCAGCCGGGGCACTCGCTCGTCGGTGGCCCATGCCGCCGACCAACGCGCGAACCGTGGCACGACGAGCTGGGTGGCAAGCGTCATGCCGAGCTGGACGTCAAGAGTGCCAGCGAACATCTCGCTCGCCTCCGCCAGCAGGGCAAGCGATCCACGGCTGCGCAATTGCGCGACGCGGGCCCGGTCTTCGCGCAGCACGACGGCGATCCGCTCCCCGACCAATCGGGCCAGCGCCACGTCGCCAGCGTCGAGTGAGGCACCGTGCTCGAGCGCGATCGCCGCGAAAACGCCTGTGCTGTCGTGCAATCCGAGTACCAGCCCATGCGCGTCGCTGCGTGTTCCTCGACCAAGCGCGGCACGGTGCACGTCGTCAGTTGGGGGAGGTGCGGCAGTCGGGTTGGTGACCGCGGCCAGCTCCCATTGTCGTGAATCGTCAGCCGACGGCGCGTAAAGCCAGGCGGCCTTTATGTCCAAGGCGTCACACAGTCGATGCAGCAGCTCGATGACGAGCTGTTGTGGGGTCAGCCGCTGCTCGAGATCGGCGTCCAGCCCGACCAACCGCTCGATGTCGCGACGCCGCGCGGCAGGTTCGGCCACAGCCTGGACGACGCGGCGCGGGGCGCCTTCGGCGCCAGCGGCGAATTCCTGCTGTCCTTCAAGCACAAACCAGACTGACTTTCCAGAGCTAAAGTGACGCGTTCCCCATTCGGTCGCCAGCGCGTTGAGCAGCAGCAATCCTCGGCCGCCTTCTCGCTGCTCAGACGGCAAATGACTGTCAACATGCAGCAAGCCTGGTGTGCGGTCTATCACCTCTACTCGCAGGCGGGTGCCACTTACCTCAAGGCTGACGTCGATTTCGGTGCCGGCATGCACGACCGCGTTCGTCACCAACTCGGTGACGAGCAGCAGCGCCTCATCGAGAAACTCGTCGAGTCCACGTTCCCTGACTAGTGACTCGACGATGCGACGAGCGGTCGAGGGTGATGAGCCGAGCGGGGGGAGCGTTGCCGCCGTCTGCTGCGATTCTTGGTTGATCGTGCGCTGGGTCACGGGCCGTCGACCCCCGAAGCGACGAGTCGTCGCACGGTAGCCATGGCGTCGACCGCCTCGGCGATTGCCTTGGCGAGATCTGGCTGCGCGTGCTCGTCGGCGAGGGTCTGAGCGAGTGCGAGGGCGTCGATCGCACGGCCGACCGCGCGCTCGACCTCGCCGCCCGAATACGTCGCGAGCAGCTGCCGCAGTTCGTCGCTTTGGGCCGTGAGCTCGCGGCGCCGCTCGTGTAACTCAAGGAACACGCCGACTTTGGCGCGCAACACCCACGGGTCAAAGGGTTTCGACAGGTAGTCGACCGCGCCGGCGGCGTAACCGCGAAACGCTTGATGCGCCTCTCCGTCAATCGCGGTAAGAAACAGGATCGGGATGTCGCGGGTGCGCTCGCGCTGTTTGATGCGGGTCGCGGTCTCGAAACCGTCCATGCCAGGCATCTGGACGTCGAGCAGGATGAGGGCGAACTCCTCGGTGAGCAGCCGCTTCAACGCCTCCTCGCCGGACGATGCTTTGACCAGCTCGTGGCCCAGACCATGCAAGATGGCTTCCAGTGCGAGCAGGTTCTCGGCGCGGTCGTCGACCATCAGGATCCGCGCGCACCGCGACTCTTCTGTCACTAGACCGCGTCTCCGTCAGAGCGGGTGCCGGCGACGAGCCACGACCGCATGATGGTCAGCAACCGGTCGAGGTCGACCGGTTTGGTGATGTAATCGCTGGCTCCTGCCGCCAGGCTCTTGTCGCGGTCACCCTGCATCGCTTTCGCGGTGAGGAAGATAACCGGCAGCTCGGCGAACTGCGGCATCCCCCGGATCTGCTCGGTGGTCTCGTTGCCATCCATGTCGGGCATCATGACGTCCATGAGCACCAGGTCGACTTTCGACTGGTCTTGCAGCAGCGCGATGCCGTCGCGCCCGTTGTCGGCGTACAAGACGGTCATGCCGTGCAGTTCGAGCGCGCTGGTCAGCGCGAACACGTTCCGGATGTCGTCGTCGACCACCAGCACGGTCGATCCCTTGAGGGGGTCTGCGCCGTCGAACTGAGCGGGAATGCTCGACTCTGCTGTCAGCATGGGCGTTTGCTGCGGGATACGCCGTGCGGCAGGGGTGAGCGTCGACGGCGCGAGGTCGCGCTCGTCGAACGGGTAGGAGGCGGGCAGGTAAAGCGTGAAGGTGCTGCCTCGGCCAGCGTCGCTTGTCACCGCGATGGCGCCGCCCAACAACCGGGCAATTTCGCGAGAAATGGAAAGACCGAGACCGGTGCCGCCGTACTTTCTGCTGGTGGTGCCGTCAGCTTGCTGGAACGCCTCGAAAATGAGCTTCAACTTTTCGGGCGGCACTCCGATGCCGGTGTCGGTGACCCGAAACTCAATCACCGATTGGTCGTTGAGCGTTGGTGTTGAGAACAGCATGTCGGCGGCGGCGAGTCGCACCGACATGCGCACGTGACCGTGCTCGGTGAACTTCACCGCGTTTGACACCAGGTTCTTCAGCACCTGCTGCAATCGTTGCTCGTCAGTGACGATCGCGGCAGGCAGGCTGTCGTCGGTGTCGATGACGAGATCGAGACCCTTTTCCTCCGCCAGCGGACGGAACGTGCTCTCGACGTACTCGCACACCCGATCCAACAAGACGGGCGCCGGCTGGATGTCCATTTTCCCCGCTTCGACCTTGGACAGGTCGAGGATGTCGTTGATGAGCACCAGCAGGTCGCTACCCGCGCTGTAGATCGTGCGGGCGAACTCGATCTGCTTGTCCGTCAGGTTGGCGTCGGCGTTGTCTGCCAACAGTTTTGCCAGGATGAGCAGGCTGTTCAGCGGCGTGCGCAGCTCGTGACTCATGTTCGCCAAGAACTCCGACTTGTACTGCGATGAGAGCGCCAGCTGCTCGGCTTTCTCCTCGAGGCCGAGCCGGGCCATCTCGATCTCGCGGTTCTGGATTTCGATGCTGCGGTTCTGCTCACTGAGCAGCTTCGCCTTTTCTTCGAGTTCGGCGTTCGTTCGTTGCAACTCCATCGACTGCGCCTGCAGCTCGCCGGCGAGTCGCTGCGACTGCTTGAGCAGCGCTTCGGTGCGGACGTTGGCCAAAATCGTGTTGAGGACGACGCCGATCGTCGGAACCAGCTGACTCAGGAAGTCGATGTGCGGCTCGCTGAACGGTTGGAATGAGCCGAGCTCGATGACCCCGAGCACCTCCTCTTCAAAGAGCACTGGCAGCACGACGATGTCGGCGGGTGGGGCGGCGCCGAGTGCGCTGCGCACGTTGAGAAAACCAGCCGGCGCCTCTTTCACCCGCACCGCGCGCTTGTCGAGCGCCGCCTGACCGACGAGACCCTCACCGAGCCGGAACACGGCGGAACTGGCTTCGGTCTCCGCGCCGTAGCTCGCGGCCCGACGCAGCAGCGGCGCGTCGCCGTCCAGCTCGGTGAGAAAGAACGCCCCCTGCACGGCGCCGACCGAAGGCGTCACCTCGGTCATGATCATCTGAGTGACTTCTTGAAGGTCGCGCTGTCCCTGCAGCCGGCCGCCGATCCGGGCCAGGTTCGACTTCAGCCAGTCTTGCTGAGCGTTGATGTCGGTCGTCGTTCGCAGGTTGGCGATCATCTGGTTGATGTTGTCTTTAAGCTCGGCCACCTCACCCTGGGCGTCGACCGCGATCGAGCGGGTGAGGTCGCCGCGGGTGACCGCGGTCGACACCTCGGCGATCGCGCGCACCTGAGTGGTGAGGTTTCCGGCCAGCTGGTTGACGTTCTCGGTGAGGTGCCGCCAGGTGCCGGACACACCGGCAACCTCGGCTTGGCCGCCGAGTTTTCCTTCGGTGCCGACCTCTCGGGCGACGCGGGTGACTTCGTCGGCGAAGGAGGAGAGCTGGTCGACCATGGTGTTGATCGTCGATTTGAGTTCGAGGATCTCGCCTTGGGCGTCGACGGTGATTTTCTGCGACAGGTCACCTTGGGCCACCGCCGTGGTCACAAGCGCGATGTTGCGCACCTGCGAGGTCAGGTTCGACGCCATCGAGTTCACCGAGTCGGTGAGGTCGCGCCAGGTGCCGGAAACGCCACGCACCTGAGCCTGGCCGCCCAGCCGGCCCTCGGTGCCGACCTCGCGGGCGACGCGGGTGACCTCGTCGGCGAACGAGGACAGCTGGTCGACCATCGTGTTGACGGTCGACTTCAACTCGAGGATCTCGCCCTCGGCGTCGACGGTGATCTTCTGCGACAGGTCGCCGCGCGCGACAGCGGTCGCGACGTGGGCGATGTTTCGCACCT
>JAICYF010000228.1 GCA_025934355.1 Acidothermaceae bacterium | reverse complement strand
TCGGCGCGGCGAGCGCGACAATCGTCGTGCGGGGCGAGGCCGCGGCGAGCAGCAGCCCGGCCGCAAGTGGTCCAAGCGGCGTTGCCAGCACACGCATGGTGTTCGACGCCGACATCGCCCGGCCGATCAGTCGGTCGGGGATGAGCGCGTACGAGTAGGCAGCGACTGCGGAGTCGGTGTTCGGAAAGCAGAAAGCCTGCGCCGCGAATGCCGCTGCCAACACGTAAACGCTAGGCCACAACACGAAGGCCACGTACCCAACCGCTGCCCAGTACTCGGCCAACAAGATGCGCCGCATTGGCAATAGCCGTCGCAGCATCGGCGACGCGAGCGACCCAAGCAAGGTCGTGGCACCAGTGAGCGCGATGAACCCGCCAACGGCCGCGCCAGGCAGACCGTCGCGCTTGGCCAGCACGATCACCGCCAGCTCGATTCCGGTCACGCTGAAATTCGAGACCGCGATCATGAGCATGGTCGTGCGCAGAAATGGAATTCTCACGAAGAACGAGATGCCCTCGGCCAACTGGCGTCGCAGCGAGGCGCCGTCGGGCGCTGTGGACTCCTGGAACCGCGCCCGCATCAGCAACAACGATCCCGTCGAGAACGCGTATGACGCCGCGTCAGCGACAAACGGCACTGCGCGCGTCACCGCGAACAGGGCGCCCCCGAGGGGCGGCGCACCGAGCCGGACGACGGAAAGCCGGGCCTGCACAACGCTCGCCGCCGCCGCGATCTGCGGCAGCGGCACAACCGCCCGGAAGGCACCTGACTGGCCAGCGCGAAAGAAGACACCGGCCGCCGAGTCGACACCTGCCACCAGGAGGATCAACCACAGATGGGCGGAGCGCGCCATGACGGCGGTCGCGAGAATGGCGAGTGCCACCGCCGCGACGACGTCCGAGGCAATCATCAACCGCCGCCGCTCAAATCGATCGGCGGCGACGCCGGCGACGAGGTTGAACACCAGCATCGGCACGAACAGCATCGCGCTCACGTATCCGGCGTCCGCGGCCGAACCGGTCACCGCAAGGGCCAACAAGGGGTAGGCGATGCGCGACATGTTCGAACCGAAGCTCGAGAACAGCTGACCCACCTGAAGCAGCACGAAGTCGCGGTTATGCCGCAGCGGCGTCAACTCGTTCACACCAGCATCGTGCCCTCGCCGGTCCTCTGGGTCGTCGTCAGGCTCGTCCCCGCAGGCGCCGCGTTGGGGATTGAGATCCTCTGTTCAGGTTCCGAGGCCGGCTGAGCGGGCGCGGATGATTGCTTGGGCACGGTCAGCTGTTTGCAGTTTGGTGAGGATGTTGGAGACGTGGTTGGCGACCGTCTTGGCGCTGATGCCGAGGTGTCGCGCGATCGCGGTGTTGGACGCGCCGGCCGCGAGGTGGCTGAGAATCTCGTTCTCTCGCGCCGTGAGAGCGCTGAAAGCGGCGTCCGGGCCCGTCGAGGCTGGACCGGTGCTGAAGTAGGTGGCGATTCGGCTGGCGAGCGCGGCGCCGAAAACGACCTGGCCGTCGTGGACGGCACGGATGGCGTTGGCGACTTCGGTCGGCGTCGCGCCTTTGAGCAGGTATCCGCGGGCGCCGGCTCGGATGGCGGCGAAGACGTTGGCGTCGTCTTCGAACATGGTGAGCATGAGTACGCCGATCTTCGGATTCGCATTCACGATCTGACGGACGGCCTGGATGCCGTCGACGCCTGGCATCTGGATGTCCATGATCATGACGTCGGGCGAATGCTCGATGGCCTTCTCGATTGCCGCTTGACCGTTCTCGGCTTCGTCGACGACCTCGACGTCGGGCAGCATGTCGAGCAGCGCTCGCAGGCCGGACCGAACGATGGGGTGGTCGTCGGCCACGATGACCCTGATTGCGGTCGGATCAGTCATCGGAGGGCTCCGGCCAGCGGGAGGGCAGCTTCGACGCGGCCGCCGTACGGAGTCGGGCCGGCCGTGAACGTACCACCAACCTCGGTGGCTCGTTCCGACATTGCCGTCAATCCCACGCCGGCGGTCCAGGTGTCGGCGACGGGTCCGTCGTCGCAGACTTCGATTCGGAGCTGGTCGTCGCCTCGGATGCTCACGCGGCAGGAGCTGGCGCCGCTGTGCCGGCGGACGTTGGTGACGGCTTCGATCACGATGCGGTAGGCAGCCACTTCGACGGCGGCCGACATCAAGGGCATCGTGTCGGAGGCGTCGATGGTGACCTGCAAGCCGTTGTGCGATGGCACGTCGAGTTGGCGTCGCAGAGCGCCGATGAGCCCGAGGTCGTCAAGTGCGGGCGGGCGCAGGTCGTAGACGAGGCGGCGAATGTCGTTAAGCGCGGCGGCGACGTCGGCCCGGACAGCTCCGATCAGCTCGTCGGCCTCCTCGATGCGGGAGGCCAATAGGGCACGGGCGGTGTCGAGCCGAAACGTGGCGGCAGTCAGGTTCGGCCCGAGGCCGTCGTGCAAATCGCGTCGTAGCCTGCGCCGCTCGTCCTCGACGGCGACGACGAGCCGTTCACGTGAGCGTTGGACGTCGATGCTCATAAGGGTCGCGGCGACTGCGATCGAAGCCTGGGTGGCAATCTGCTCGAGCAACGACGCGTCGCGGGTTGGCAGGTCGGTTTCGCCGTGGCGGGGTTGCGTCAACAGCACGCCGAGCGGTTCACCTCGATGTACGAGCGCGAATTCGCGCACCGCCTGGCCATTGCGTTCGCCTGCCTCGGCGACCAGTGCCGGTTCGTCGCCGACGACTTGGATGGCGACAAACGGCAGGCGCAGCATCGTCGCCACGTTAAGGGCGAGTTGCCGCAGCAGGTCGGCGCCCTCGTCGGCCGAGGTCGAGGTTCTTGAGACGGCGGCCAGCACCGCGATCGGGTCGTCGCGTGATCCGTACAGCAGTCGGTTGACGGCACGGTTGAGCAGATCGCGCGCCGGCAGCACCCCGAGCGCGACGACGATGGTGGCGATGGTCGCCGCGGTGTCATCAGAGGCGAAAGAGGTCGCCACCGCCGCGATCGCGGCGTGGCCGATCGCGACCGCGAAGATCAGCGTGGTGTATACGGCGAAGCGGCGAAGTGCGACCTCGATCCCGAAGAGCTGGTACCGCAGCACGACCGCAGTGATGACGGCGATCTCGAGGAACGTCTCGATCTCACCGACCGCGAAGCCGTACCGCGCTGGCAGTGCCACCACGGCCACGACGACGAGCGGGGCCAAGGCGGCCAGAAACGCCAGGCCGTGCAATTCGGTCCGAGCGTCGCCGCTCGCTCGATGCCACCGCCACAAGACGGCCGCGCTCGCGAGGATCATGCCGACCGCGATCAGCGGGACGCCAGGCGGTAGCTGTGTCGACCGGTCGCCGGTCAGCGGGTTGTGAACGCCGGCGAACGGACCACCGTCGGTGATGCCGAACGAGTCGGAGAATGGCGCGAGCATCTCGAGCAGCAGGCCTGCGGCGACGATGATCGGGGCAAGCAGCGATAGCCGTCCCAACCGGCCGACCATCCGCCGTCCGTCTGGAAACAGCACGTAGATGACAGCGAGTACGGGTAATTCGACCGCGGGCCCCCACGACGCGCACCAAAGCCCCCACGCGACACCGGGCAAGTCGTGATCACCGAGTTGTCTGGCAACCGCGACCTGCAACCCGAGGGCGGCCAGCCCGTGGCCAAGCGCGGCGACCAGGGCTAGCCACCCGAAGACCAGGTCGGGCCGGCGCCGAGCGATCAGCACGCCCGGCAGGCACCACGCAATCGCGCCGAGCACATCGATCGCCCATGCCCCGCCTGTCACATCGGGCAGGGCGCCGCGCACGTTCAGGCCCTCATTCCAGATCCGCAGCCCGGCAGCGGCGGTGGCGATTGTGCCGGCGACGCCGGCCAGCACCGCCGCGGATCGTGCGCTGGCCCGGCTCATAGCAGGATCATCCCCGACGGAACCTGTGTTCGTCGGCACCGACCGCGCATGCGAATTCAGCCGACGACGAGACTTGAGTCGGCTGAATCCGCAGCGGTGGCGCTCCGGCGGATCAACACAACCGACAGCGCGGCCACGAAAGCCAACCGCAAGAGGTTGCTCACGATGAAGACCGCCTCTGTCGTCGGTGTGAAGCCAGGAACCGCGGCCGCCGCGGCGGCCACGAAGCCGAACCAGCACAAGGGCGCTGGCAGCCCACGGGTACGGATCCCGGCGATGCAG
>JAICYF010000170.1 GCA_025934355.1 Acidothermaceae bacterium | reverse complement strand
CGTCCAGTTGTTGGAGCCGGACACTGCGACGTTGAGGTTGTACCGGTCGCTCCATTGCTGGCCGGCCGACAGCGTGGCCGTGCAGCTGCCACCGCCGGTGCCGCCACCCGTTCCACCACCGGTGCCGCCGCCCGTTCCACCACCGGTGCCGCCACCCGTTCCACCACCGGATCCAGTCGAGCCCACGGTGATGTTGGAGTTTCCGCTGCTCTGGTAGCCCTCGGTCGCGACGATCTGGTAGTTGAAGGTGCCGAGGTTCATGCCGTAACGGGCCCACGCGTCAAAGTGGTTCGCAGTGGTGATGGTTCCGCCGGTGCGCCTCGACTGCCTGACGCTCCAGTACTGGTTGAAGGTCGCGGTGCCTTGAATCGACGGTTCGTTCACCCGCGTCGTTTCGTAGATGTCGTACGTGCCGCCGTCGGTGGTCACGGTGCCTTTGTAAGTTCCCGTGGGCCGGTACGAGCCCCAGTTGTCGACGATGTAGTACTCAACGAGCGGGCTCGTGGTCCATCCATAAAGTGACAAGTACGCGTTGCCCGATGGGTTGAAGCTCCCTGAATAGTCCACCGTTCGCCGCGCGCCCGTGCTCCATCCCTTGCCAGCGACGAAATTCCCGACGTTGCTCCACGACGTGCTGTAGTTGCCGCCGGACCCGAGGTTCATCGAGGCCGAGCCGCCGCCGTCAGTCCAGAAGGAATAGAAGTAACCGTTGTTGGTGCCCGTTTGACTCGTCGTGATCGCCGCGTTCGCCGTCCCCGGCAATAACGCGGTCACCGTGAAGAGTGCCGCGGCCGCAGCCGCGACGATCAGCCTGGCTCGAGTGACGAACCGGGTCAGGTGTCCTGATCGCCGTCTCAAGTGATGGGCCTGGCTTTCGATCATGCGCATGCTCCTTTCTTTGACGGTGAAACCGAAGTCTTGATTTGCCGCCCGCGCCCTCCGGGCGGCACCGAAACTTCCGACGCATGTCCGGGAATCTGCCCGAAAAGATCGTCTGACGACGGAGCGAAACGTACGACTATGGCCAGCTTTGCGTCAAGAGAGAGCACGGCCATGAATTCGACGGCTCACCAGGGATCCGTTGTCCGTAAGGTGTTCCTGCCACCCGAGACACCGGTCAGCCACCTGACCAACGTCCGGAACTTTTCCGGAAATGGTCACGTGCCCACAATTCAAAACAGCACGTGAAAGGGGTTACGCGTCGGACCCGTTTCCAAATTCGGTCAGCGGTGCAGCGACTGGCCGCCGTCGACGACGAGCACCTGGCCGCTCATGTGGGTCAGGTCGCGCGCGAGCGCCAGAAAAGTGGCCGCGATGTCGTCCGGTGTGCCGAGCCGACCGGTTGGTACGAGGGCCGCCATGTCGTTGAAGTGGGTGGGCACGTGCGCCCATTCCCGTCGCGTGGCGGCCGTGGGCACCGTTCCGGGCGCGACCGCGTTAACCCGCACACCAATCGCTCCGAGCGGCACCACAAGTGAGTGCACCAAGCCGATAAGCCCTGCTTTGGCGGCGCTGTATCCAATCAAACCGAAGCTTTGCAACGCATTGATGGACGACGCGAAAGTCACCGACCGATTGCCGGTTCCAGAGCGCAGGTTTGGCCAGGCCGCGGCCAGCGTGACGTAATGCGAGGTGAGGTTCAGTTCAACAGTGGCGCGGAAAACGTCGACCGTTGGCAATGCGCGGCCCTCGTCAACCGTCTCCTCGGGCAGCGAGATTCCAGCGCAAGTGACGACATGCGCGACGGGCCGACCGAGGCCGGCAATGACATTTCGCATGGCGCCGGCGTCGCGAACGTCCGACACGGCGCCGGCATAGTCGCCGTCTCCTGGTGCGGTCAATGCCCGCTCGGAGATGTCGACGCCGGCCACTGCATATCCGGCGTCCAGGAATTTCTTCGCCGTCGCAGAGCCGATCCCGCCCGCGACTCCGGTCACCAACACCAAACCCGCGTCGTCCATAGAGCGACGTTAGCGAACGCGGCTACTCGGCCTGCGTGCGCTGCGAGCGAAGGTCGAGCACTCGCGGTGTGTCGACGGTGAGGTCGAGCACTTGCTGCCGGGCGCCATCGGCGACCCTTACGCAGTTCCGGCCAGCTCGCTTCGCCGCATACAGAGCGGTGTCGGCGGCGTCGAGCAACTCGTGCACGGAGTGGCCACTCTCGCGAAAAGCCGCGACGCCAACGGAAATCGTGACCCCAACCAACTGCGCTCGCCCGGTCGCCTCGACCCGCACATCGGCGACGTGCGCGCGGATGCGCTCGGCCGCTTGCCGGGCCTGCTCAAGGTCAGAACCGGTGAGCAGGACGACGAATTCCTCGCCGCCGAACCGTCCGACGAAGTCACGCGGACGCAGACCGTCGGTGAGAGCCGTCGCGACCGCGCGCAAGATGTCGTCGCCGGTCAGGTGACCAAAGCGGTCGTTGACGTCCTTGAAGTGGTCGATGTCAACGAGCAGAACGGCGAGCGACTCACCTCCACCGCGGGCACGGGCGATCTCACGTTCGGCTACCTCTCGCCAGTAACCAGAGTTGGCGAGTCCGGTCTTCGCATCAGTTCGCGCAGCCTCGCGGAACTCCGCGACAAGCAGCGCACGTTGTAAGGCGAGAACCGGCGGTATCGCGAGCAACACGGCGAACGGCGAAGCTGCGCACGCTATCGCGACCAGCACGCCGGTGCACGCCTCGGCGGCGATCACGCCGGCGTCCTCGGTGCTGCCGAGATGGACGCGCACGGTCGTGCCAGGCTGCAGAAACGCGAAAAGTCGCGCCGCTATAACGGAAATCGCACCCTGTCGCACGACCACGCATAACAGGGTCGCGAACAGTACCGATCCGCCACCGACCAGAGCGGTGACGTCGACCGGATATCCAGTAGAGGTCACCGCTTGCCGCACCGACGCGGCGAGATAACCGCCCAACCCAATCGCCGAAACATTGAACAGGAACTTGACGGGGGCGCGCCGCATCACGCGCAGATAGAAGAACGCCTCGACCGGAATGACGACGAGCGCTGCGAACAGCGGTGGCAGAAGCAACGCGACGGGAAGTGTCCAGACGGCCATCAGGTCGTTGCTTCGATCGTGCCTTGGCCGGCGCCAGACCAGCCGCAACGATCCCTCGATGCTCAGCATGGCGCAGCCCGAGAGCGCGGCGAAGGTCCACCAACTCGACCCGTCGAAACGGGTGCGCGACACGCCGACCGCGATCGCGGCGACGTAAAGCGCCTCAATGGTCAGGACGTATCCGCGCGCCGACGCGGGCAGCCGCCAAAAACTCCAGCCGCGAACCTGCCACCAGCGGCCAACCGCCGGTCGCGCCGATGCGCGATCCCCCATCGCCATGGCCCTCCTGCCCCCACATCGACCACGCGCGCGCCGTCGCGCGGACGTGGTCAGTACGTCACGCAGCGTAGTTGCCGTGAGCCTACGCCGGTGGGTACGCCACGCACCAGGCCTGATGAGCCGCTTTTGCCGTGGTTCGGGCGAATTATCGCCGCGCGGGTGTTGACCTGGCGCTTCAGACGGCGCAAACGTGTGCCGATGAGATTGTGGCGGATCGCCTAGCCAGCGTCCGCCCGACCGCTGCGGCATTCGGAGGAGGCTGGCATGCGCGACGTGCATTGGGGCTAACAGCATTTGCGCCGCGCCCGCGCGGCGCGGTCAAACTGCGAGCCGCCGGGTCGAACCCCCCACCGACCCGGCGGCTCGCTCTTTTTGCGCCGGTGATCATGCGGAAATGTGCGACTCGCACCGTGCGCCGTCGCACATTTCCGCATGATCAGCGCGGCGGGGCGGTGGAACAGGGGCGGGGGCGCAGGGCGTAGCAGGCCACGGCGGCTGCCGCCGCGACGTTCAACGAGTCGACGCCGTTGCTCATCGGGATCCGGATCGGCCGAGCCGCCCGTAAGGCCTGAGCGGAAAGGCCGGGACCCTCCGCGCCGAGCAGCAACGCGAGCCTCGCGTCGTCCGGGAAGGAAAGCTCGTCGATCGGGGTCGCCGACGTGTCGGGCGTGAGCGCGAGAAGCTCGAAACCGGACGACGCGAGGTTGTGCAAATCGCCCGGCCACGACGCAAAGCGTGCGTAGGGAACAGCGAAAACCTCGCCCATCGACACCCGCACCGACCGCCGGTACAGCGGGTCGGCGCAGCTAGGCGACAGCAGCGCCGCGTCCATCCCGAGACCGGCCGCGCACCGGAAGATGGCCCCGACGTTGGTGTGGCTGTTGACGTCTTCGAGCACCACCACTCGGCGCGCCGCCGACAGCACAGTGGCCACGCTGGGCAACGGCAGTCGACCCATCGCCGCCAACGCGCCGCGATGCACGTGGAAACCGGTGATTTCGCGCAGCATCTCTTCGGATCCAACAAACACCGGCACGTCGACGTCGACGACCAGCGGAAGCACGGTCGGCAGCCAGCGCTCGCTGGTCAGCGCCGACCGCAGCGGATAGCCCGCGCGCACCGCCCGCCGCATCACCAGCTCCCCCTCGGCGATGAAAATCCCTTGGGCGGGCTCGGTGCGGCGCCGCAGCTCGACGTCCGTCAACGCCCGGTAATCGGCCAGCCGCGGGTCGGCCGGGCTATCGACAAACACGGTCGCCGCCATGCTCGGCATCATCTCGGACGGCGAAAAACTCGCGTAACGTGGAGGTAAGGTTCACCTCCCGAGGAGTAGGAAATTCGATGAACGACCTCGACGTCATGACGGGTCACTCGCGCGGCTCGCTGATGCGCAGCGCTCGCGCCGGCGTCGCGTTGTTCGGCAGTGGTTTTGTGGTGGGCATTGTGGTGGCGCTGGTCTTCGGAGCGCTGATCCGCACCGTTGTTGTCGTCGCTGCGATCGTGATCGTGTTGATCGCGGCCGCGCGCATGGCGATGGGCCGCAAACGCTACTGACCGCGCTTCGCGCCTGACGTGGTCAATCCGCCCGAGAACACGGTCACCAGTCCAAGAACAATTTGGCGGTCACCGCGAGGCCGGCACCGACGATGATGAGCCGCAGCAGGTTCGGCGGCAGCCGTCGTCCGAATCGGGCGCCGATTTGACCACCGATGGTCGCACCCACTGCCAACAGCAGCGCGGGCACCCACGCCACCGGCGCGAAGATGGCGAAAAGCACCGCGCCGATCCCGTTCACGATCGCGGTCATCACGTTCTTCAACGCGTTGAGCCGCTGCAGGTGATCCTCGATGAAGATCCCGAGCAGCGCGATGAGAATCACGCCTTGGGCGGCGCCGAAATAGCCACCGTAGACCGCGGTCAAGAAGACCCCGACATCGAAGACCGGTTCCCTGCGCCGATGTGTCTGCGGGTCCGCCCGCCGTGCCGCGACGCGCGCGGCCAACCGCGGTTGCGCAATCACCAAGCCGACGGCCAGCAGGACGAGGAACGGCACCACCTTCTCGAACGTCGCGCCCGGCAACGCGAGCAGCAGCAACGCGCCGGCCAGGCCACCGGTGAGCGAGATCGCGCCGAGCCTGCGGATGCGCGCGCCCTGCCCGGAAAGTTCGCGGCGATAACCGATCGCCCCGCTGATCGAACCCGGGACCAGGCCGACCGTGTTCGAGACATTCGCCACCTTGGGTGAGAAGCCAAAGGCGAGCAGGGTCGGGAAGGTGAGCAAGGAGCCGGATCCGACGACGGTGTTCACGGTGCCCGCGACGACGCCCGCTCCAAAGACGCCGGCCATCTGTAGGTCATTGAGGGCCGGCACGCTTGCGATGCTAATCGCCGCTGGCGGATCGACACCCACCGCGCCTGCGGGCCAACCCGGAGCAACCCGGGAGCGAACCGGGATGGTTCAAGCGGGCGCCCGCGTCGTCCGACTCAATTGCGGTGAGCCGTTCGGAGCAACGGCGGGGCCGCCGCGTTCTCCTCGGCGCGCTCGCTGTCAGCGTGCTGGTGTGTGCCGGCGCGGGTGACGCGTGGGCTGACCAAGTGAGCAGCGCGAAGGCCGAGGCGGCGCGGGTCGCGGCCGAAGTGGCCAAGCTGCAGCCGCAGGTCGATCGGGCGCTTGCCGACTACGAGACTGCGCTGGACGCGGTCGGCGAATCGGTGTCGGTGAGCGTGGCAGCCCGCCGAGCCTACGAGTCCTTGCAAGCGCAGGCCACCGCCGCCGACGTCACCCATGACGCGCGCGCGGTGGCGCTGTATGAGTCCGGTGGACCACTGACGCTGTACGCGGCCGTGTTGCAGTCGGGCGATCCGACCAACCTGCCACAGGTTCCGATGGTGACCGGCGTGGTCGCCCGCGACGCCGCGCTGGCCGCAACCGCACGCCGGGCCGCGCAAGCCGCTAAGCAGCGGGCCGACACGGCCGACAATCAGATCTCGGCCGACCTGACGAACGCCGACGCGGTCGATCAGCGAGTAAGCCAACTGCAGGATTTGCTCGCGCGGCAGCAGGCGCTGCTCGATGCCGCGTCGGCGAAAGCCCAACAGTTGCAGGCGCTGCGTGCCGCCGCCGAGGCCGTCGCGGCGGCGAGGGCAGCTGCCGCCGCGGCGAGCGCG
>JAICYF010000208.1 GCA_025934355.1 Acidothermaceae bacterium | reverse complement strand
TTGCTCGCACTGCGCGACCACGTGATTCCGTCGACGATCGGCGCCGTGCCGGGCGTGCACGCGTACGTCACCGGCGAAACCGCAGGCTCGCATGACTTCAGCACACAGCTTGGGCAGAGAGCTCCGCTGGTGTTCTTGTTCGTGCTCGGCCTGGCGATGGTGCTGTTGCTCACGGCCTTCCGCTCGCTCACCATCGCGATCACGGCGGTGGTGATGAATTCGCTCTCGGTCGCCGCCTCCTATGGCGCGATGGTGCTTGTGTTCCAGCACCACTGGTTCGACGGCATCCTCGGCTACACGTCGACCGGCACCATCGCGAGCTGGATTCCGCTCTTCATGTTCGCGATCCTGTTCGGGCTTTCCATGGACTACCACGTGTTCATCGTCAGCCGCATCGTCGAAAACCGACGGCGCGGTATGAGCACGAACGCGGCGGTGGAGCACGGCATCGCGGCGACGGCCGGGGTCATCACCAGTGCGGCGATCATCATGGTGGCAGTGTTCTCGATCTTCGGAACGTTGTCGCAGGTGTCGATGAAGCAGGTCGGCCTCGGTCTCGCGGTGGCGGTGCTGCTGGACGCGACGATCGTGCGTGCGGTTCTGCTTCCGTCGACGATGGCCCTGCTCGGAGAGCGCAACTGGTACCTGCCAAAGTGGCTGCAGTGGCTGCCCGCGGGCCAACACGAGGAGACGGTCGACCCATCGCTGGTGACGGCGGCCGACCCCGTCTACAGCCAGGTCTCCAGCTAGGGGTATCGCGGCGCCGGTCCAGAACGTGTCGAACCGCGAGTCCACCTCCTCGAGTGAAGGGTTTGGGCTGACGAAACCACCGAATTCGCAGCACAAACCCTTCACTCGGCGCACACGAGAGGTCTGGGGGACGTCGGCGCGGGCGGCGCGGCTAGCCGAGCGACGCGCCCCACACGTGCGTCGTCGACTCACCGGGCTCAAGCCGCAAAACATCCGAGCCCGTGGCGAAGGCGTTGGGCGGCGCGGTCATCGGTTCGACGCCGAGGCCGCGCCGCCGACGATCTGGTGACAACGTGTCGCCGGTGTATAGCTCCACGTACCGAAACGACGAGTCGCACCACAGTTGAGCGCGCCTTCCGTCGGAACCGGTCAGTCGCACCCACGCGCGGCCGCCTGAATCGCGGGCGACATCGCGGAACGGATAGTCGATCTCTTGGTCGGCGATGCGCCGGCCGCCGCTGAAGTCAAACGGCGTCCCCGCCACCGGCACCTCGCCTCGAGGAAGCTGCCGCTCGTTGGCGGTGTCAACGCGTACCCCGGCGGAAAACTCGAGCATGCAGTCGTCAATCAGCCCAGAACCGGGCGACAGGTAGGGGTGCGCGCCGTACGCCCATGGCGCCACCGCGTCGCCAACGTTGGTCGCGACCGTGGTGACCCGCAACCCGTCGTCGTCCAGCTCGTAAGTGACGCGGACGTCGAGGCAGAACGGATAGCCCTTGAGCGGTCGCAACACGTGGCCGACGACGACGCGCGTCTGCGACTGTTCGAGCAAATTCCAGTTCCGCCAGCGCAAAAACCCGTGGATCGCATTCGACTTCGATGGCTCGGTCAATGCGACCTGATAATCAGCGCCGTCGAAGGAGTACTTCCCGTCGGCTAGCCGGTTTGGCCAGGGCACCAGTGGCGTGCCATGGGCGCCGTCGCACATCTGGTCGACCGGGTACGGGTCGAGGACGTCGCGATCGCCGACCCGGTACAGGCGGACTCCGCCACCGACCTCCACGACGACGGCGCGCTGCTCACCGTGCGAAATCTCGAACTGCGAGCCGGACGGAGCGAAGCCCGAGCCAGCCCCGACGACTGGCCCGGGCCGCTCCGGCCCCGATGTGGCGACCACTCCGCCTAGACCGTGTGGCGCCGGGAGTCGTCCTCGGCCACCTGCTCACCGCGATACGAGGGGTACCCGGCGGCGTCCTGATTCGCCGGATCCACCCGCGTGTTGTAGACGTCGGTGTCGCGCGGATACACCGGTTCGGCTGCGGTGCCGCGGCTAGCCCGCTCCGCCTCAAGCTCGCGCGCCAGCCGATCACGCTCGGCGATCGCGTTCTCGTGCTCCTCGCGCATCGATCGGTTTTCCGCCCGACGACGCGCCGAAGCCCGACGACGCAGCCGACCCGAGACGCTTGCCATGTAAAGCGCCAGGAAAAAGATCGTCGTGATGATGATGCCGGCGAGGAAGACCCCGGCCAGCGTCAAACTGCCGAGGTAGTGGCCGAAGCCGTTTATCGCGTAGCTCGCGCCGCCCCAGTCTTCCGCGAGAACCACGCCAGCGAAGACGGCGGCCGCCAATGCGATTAGCAAGCCGATGAACAACATCGACATACCCTTTCTGAGAGACCGCCTGCCGGTTGGTCCGGACGCCGAAAAGATCGGCACCCGATCCGCCGACCGTGTCGGCATTTGCAGGCCTGCTATGTCATTCCCCAGCCGGTGGCGCGCGACACCCTCACGCCGCCTGCGCCTCGCGTGGGACCATGGCGGAACACCCCGATCTCCGATGGAGCCGCCGTGGCGCAGGAGCACGACCTCGACTTGATCGCGGCCGGTCTGCGCCGTGACGCCGCGGACGCCCGCCTGCATGGGCAGGCGGTCCTGGAGTCGCTGGCTGCCGCGTTACCGCCAGAGTTCGCCCGAGTCGACCGCTCGGGCGGCCTTCTGCGCAAGCCGAAGATCGAGGCGGTGCAGGTCAGCCTTGGTGACCGTCGTTTCGTGCTCAAGCACGCGCCGGCCGGCTTGGTCTCGTCCGTGTGCCACGAGTCGGGCGGCGTCGTGATGTCGACCACCGACGTCGAGTTCGACGAATGGGTGCGCGAGCTGTTGGCGGCCCTCTCGAGCGCGGCGAACCGCAGTTCTTCGGCGGCGCAGGCCCTGCAGCGACTCGCGATCACCGGTTCGACGGACAACCCGTGAGCGAGTCGCTCGACGACATTCTTGCGAGCCTGTCGGCAGCGGAGATCGACGCCCGCAGCATCGGCGAGCTCGACGCCGGACGGTTGCCGCTGCGCGCCCAGCAACGCCTCGCCACCATGCGCGCAGACGCCGCGTTCACGTCGTCGCTGAGCGTCGACGAGCATCACGCGATCCGGTCGGTCGGATTTTCTCCCGTCGGGCAGGTGATGGGCGCGGCCGTCGTCCACCCCGGCGCTTACGGTTTTGGCAATTGCGGCTACTACGGCTCTTACGGTTCGGCGATGGGCTTCGGGTGGGGCCAGGCGCCGGTCGCGATCGCGACCCAGGTCGAGGCGGCGCTGCGCGATGCGCGGGCCAACGCGGTCAATCGGATGGTGCAGGAGTGCCAAGGTCTCGACGGCGACGGCATCGTCGGAGTGCGGCTCACCATGGCAAGGTTCATCGCCGGCGGGCTCGAGGTGCAGGCGATCGGCACCGCGGTGAGGGCGGACGGCGCGACCCGTGCCCCCTGGCCGTTCACGTCGGACCTGTCTGGCCAGGACTTCGCGAAGCTGTTGCTCGCCGGCTGGCTACCCGTCGGCTTGGTGATGGGCACCGCGGTCCTGCTGCGGCACGACGACTACACGACGGCTTGGCAGACCGGCTCGTGGACCAACACGGAAGTCACCGGCGTGACACAGCTGGTCACCGATGCGCGCGACCGTGCCCGTGACACGCTTCGGCGCGACGCCGCCCGATTCGGCGCGCAACACATCGTGCTGCGCGACTTGTCACTGTCGGTGTTCCGGCAAGGGTGCCAGGCGGGCCGCGAGGGCGAAGACCACGTCGCGCAATCGATCGCCTGGGGCACCGCCATCGTCGCGCTAAGACACGGACGCGCGACCGACGTGCCCCGACCATTGCCGATGCTCCGGCTCAACGCCCGCTAGGAATTCGCAACGGAGGAACCGATGACCGAACCGACCGAGCCCGAACCGACCGAGACCGAGCCGACCGACGGCGGGATCCCGCAGGACGCGATGACCCGGCTCGCCGAACTGCGGCCCGGCAGCGTAGGCGCCATCTTCACCTCCGACCTCACGGTCAACGAGTTTCTGCTCGTCAAACAGGCCGGGTTCACGCCGCTGGGCTTGGTGCTCGGATCGTCGATCTACCATGTCGGAATTCAGATCGGCCGGTGGAGCAGCAACCAAGAACTCGACGTGCTCTCGCAAGCCATGTACCACGCGCGCGAGTTGGCGATGACCCGCATGGAGCAGGAGGCCAATGTCCTTGGCGCCGATGGCATCGTCGGAGTGCGGCTCGACGTCGAGTTCAAAGAATGGGGCACCGACATCGCCGAGTTCATCGCCGTCGGCACCGCGGTCAAGGCCGACGCGGATCATCCCTCGGGCCAAACGAATTGGCGAAACGACAAAGGAATGCCTTTCACGTCTGACCTTTCCGGGCAGGACTTTTGGACGCTCGTGCAAACCGGCTACGTCCCGCTAGGCATGGTCATGGGCACCTGCGTCTACCACATCGCGCACCGCGGGCTCGGCAACGTGTTGTCGAACATTGGCCGCAACACCGAGCTCACCCAGTTCACTCAGGCCTTGTATGACGCCCGCGAGTTGGCGATGGAACGCATGCAGAAGGAAGCCGAGGAGTTGCACGCTGAAGGGATCGTCGGTGTGCAGTTGCATCAGCGAAATCACTCGTGGGGCGCTCACACGACGGAGTTCTTTTCGATCGGTACGGCCGTTCGACCGCTCCGGTCCGATCACGTGATCACGCCGCCGAGCATGGTCGT
>JAICYF010000075.1 GCA_025934355.1 Acidothermaceae bacterium | reverse complement strand
GTCGGCTTCTGGTGGGTGATCACAATCAGCTGCGACGACTCGCGCAGCTCTTCGAAGATGCCCAGCATGCGCCGAAGGTTGGTGTCGTCGAGCGCCGCCTCGACCTCGTCCATCACGTAGAACGGGCTCGGGCGTGCTTTGAAAATCGCCACCAACAAGGCCAACGCGGTCAACGACCGCTCGCCACCAGACAACAGCGAAAGCCGTTTCACCTTCTTGCCGGGCGGCCGGGCCTCGACGTCGATGCCGGTGTTGAGCATGTCGGACGGATCGGTGAGGATCAGCCGCCCCTCACCGCCGGGGAACAGCCGCGCGAACACACCCTCGAACTCGCGCGCGGTGTCTTCGTACGCGGCGGTGAACACCTGCTGCACCCGCTCGTCTACCTCGCGGACGATGTCGAGGAGATCCTTGCGGCTCTTCTTCAGGTCTTCGAGCTGCTCGCTCAAGAACCGGTGCCGCTCCTCCAACGCAGAAAACTCTTCCAGGGCAAGCGGATTCACCTTGCCCAGCAACGCCAACGCGCGCTCGGCTGAACGTGCCCGCTTTTCCTGCTCCGCGCGCACATAAGGAACGGGCGACGGCAACGGCGCGTCGGGAGCGGCGTCCGGCTCGGGAAACACCGGCACCAACTCAGCGGGGCCGTACGAAGCCTCCAAAGACTCGGCCTCGACGCCGAACTCCTCCATCGCCCGCTGTTCGAGTGTCTCGATCCGCAACCGCTGCTCGGCGCGGGCCAGCTCGTCACGATGGACGACGTCGGTCAGCTGCTCGATCTCCGCCGTCAGCTCGCGCGCGCGGGTGCGCACTGCCAACAACTCGCCCTCGCGAACGGTGCGGGTCTGCTCCGCTGCTTCCCGCTCGCGCGCGGCCGCCGCGAGCGACAGTTCTAACCGCTCAAGCACCGCCGAGGCCGCGATCGCGACCGCTGTCGCGACAACCGCCTCCCGCTCGCGCCGAGCCCGCCGAATCGCCGCGCGCTCCCGAGCCTCCCGCTCGGCCTGCGCCGCGGACTCCAGTGACGCCGCTCGGGCGGCCATCGCCCGCATCCGCTCTTGCGCGGTGCCCAGAGACAGCCGCGCCTCGGTCTCGGCCGCCCGTGCCGCGGCAACCACCGCACCCAGTTGGTCGCGTTGCTCGGAGGACGGCTCCTCCCCCGGCGACTCTTGCGCCGCCGCAAGCCGCCGCTCGAGCTCAGCCAGCGTCGCGACATCGCGAGCGCCCGCCTCTTGGGCCTGCGCGATCGAGCCAACCAATCGATCGGCCTCGGCGGCGGCAGCCCGCGCCGCCGACCCGAGCTGCCCGAGTTGCTCAGCCACCGCGGCCATCGCGGCGTCCGATTCGTGCAACTGGGCCAGCGCGGCGTCGGCCAGCACGGCGGCGTCGGCGACCTCGACCTCGACGGCGGTGATGGCAAACCGCAACCGCTCCGCCCGGTGGGTCGCGTCGGCGAGCCCGCGGCGGGCGTCGTCCAGCGCAGCTTGCACCTCGAGCAGGCTCGGCGTGCTCGCCGAACCGCCGAAAGCCCAATCGCTGGCGAGCAAATCGCCGTCGCGAGTCACAACTCGGACGTCGGGCGCCTCGGCCACCAACGCCCGGCCGGCGTCAAGCGTGTCGACGACAGCTACGCAGTCGAGCAACCGATCGAGCGAGTTCCGCAGTTCGGCAGGCGCGGTGACCACCGAGCGCACCCAGCGGGCGCCGGCCGGCAACGAGACATCGGGCGGCACCGGACGACCAGGTCGGCTCGACCCGATCAACAGGCCCGCCCGCCCCGCGTCGTCCGATTTCAAGAGAGCCAGCGCCTCGATGGCGGAATCGACGGACGCGACGGCGACGGCGTCAGCGGCCGCGCCCAACGCGGCGGCGATCGCCTGCTCGAAGCCGGGCTCGACGTCGACGACCGCGGCGACCGATCCGACCAAGCCAGAGATACGGGACGACGCGGCAAGCAACGCGCCGGTGCCGTCTTTGCGGGAGAGCCCAAGTTCGAGGGCTTCGGCCCTAGCCGCAAGCGACGACCGCTCGCGCTCGATCTCGCGCTCCTCCTCGCGCAGCTTGTTCAGCCGGGTCTCCGCGTCAGCCAACGCCTCGGCCGCGATCTCGTAATCGGCGTCGAGGTTGAGCTCGCCCTCGTCGAGCCCGGCGATCCGCGACTCGATCGCCTGGAACTCGCCCTGCGCGTGTTCCGAACGGGCCCGCGCCTCCTCGACCGCCGCCGTGAGCCGGCCGATCTCCGCCTCGCCGGCATCCACCCGGCTGCGCTGCGCGGCGACCTGTCCGGCCAGCCGCGCCAGGTTTTCGCGACGATCGGCGGCGGCCCGGACAGCGGCCGCCAGCTGGCGCTCCTCCTCCTGGTGTTGCGCCTCGGCGGACTGCCGCGCGGCGGTCGCCTCCGACAACGCCGCCTGGTGCGCCCCGACCTGCTCGGCCAACTCCGCCTCAGCGGCTCGGGCCGCTGTCGCCTCGCGGGCCAACTCCTCCGGGTCGGCGCCCTCGCGGGTCTCCTCCTCGGTAGCCCTCACATGCCGCTGCCGCTCGGCCGCGATACTCGCCGTGCCGCGCAACCGCTCGCGCAGCGACGACAGCTTGTACCAAGTCTCCTGCGTGCGAGACAGATCACGCGCCTCGCTGGTCATCGCCGACTCGAGGTGCGCCTCGCGAGTCTTCGCCGCGGTCAGCTCGGCGTCGAGATCGGCCCGCCGTTCGCGAATTGCGTTCTCGTCGGCGACCTCTTGCTGCAACGCGTTGCGCAGGGTCAACAGATCGTCGGTGAGCAACCGCAGCTTTGAGTCGCGCAAATCGGCCTGGACGACGGCCGCGCGGCGCGCCACCTCCGCTTGCTTGCCAAGCGGGCCGAGTTGCCGGCGCAACTCCGTCGTCAGGTCTTGCACCCGCGTGAGGTTGGCCTGCATCGCCTCGAGCTTTCGCAGCGCCTTTTCCTTGCGCTTGCGGTGCTTCAGCACGCCCGCGGCCTCTTCGATGAAGCCCCGCCGCTCCTCCGGGCTCGCGTGCAAAATCGCGTCGAGCTGCCCCTGCCCGACAATCACGTGCATCTCCCGACCGATGCCGGAGTCGGAAAGCAACTCTTGGACGTCGAGCAGGCGGCACGACTGTCCGTTGATCGAATACTCGGAACCGCCGTTGCGGAACATGATCCGGCTGATCGTTACTTCGGAGTACTCGATCGGCAGCGCGCCGTCGGTGTTGTCGATCGTGAGGCTGACCTCGGCCCGGCCGAGCGGCGGACGACCGGCGGTGCCGGCGAAGATGACGTCTTCCATCTTGCCGCCGCGCAGCGTCTTGGCACCCTGCTCGCCCATCACCCACGCAAGGGCGTCGACGACGTTCGACTTGCCCGAACCATTGGGGCCGACGACGCAGGTGATGCCCGGCTCAAGGCGCAACGTCGTCGCCGAGGCGAACGACTTGAACCCGCGAAGCGTGAGGCTCTTCAGGTACACGGCTGCGCGCTCCCGGGGCATCGAGTGACGTGACGATGGGGCGGCCGACGAGCGGGGAAGCACTGGCCTTGTTCGGAGCTTGCCTCGCGCCGATCTACGTCGCCGTGAGAGCAACCACCGCCAGGCGGGTCGAACCGGGGTCAGCCTACCTGCCGGCCCGTGCCGAGCGGCCAATGCGGACGGATTGACGGGCGCCCGCCAGCCCGTCGGATCCGAAGACGGTTGAAGCAAAAAGGAAGGGACGCTTCCCTTGCGGGAAAGCGTCCCTGTGGTTATCGGTAAAGCCCCTAGCTGTAAGCGGGCTCAGCCTCCGGTGCCGGGAGCGTCAGCAGCTCGTCGTGGGCGGCCTCGGCGCTAAGGGCGTCGTTGGCGGCCTGCAGACGAAGACACTCGTTCTCAAGATCCTGCACACGCTGCTGAAGTCGGCGCATCTCCGACAACAGACGAGGGTCAGGACCACCGAGATGACCGAGAAGCGCCTTTGCCATGGAGGTCCTCCATTGGATTCCGGCTGCGGCGATCTGACGCGCGGTCACGTCGTCCGCCGCTTCCGCGGTATGGGGTCGTGGTTGACTTCTAGGGTCGCACTCGACCAGTCGCGGGTCAACCCCGGCGTCACAATTTGATCACGAAACAGAGTCCGGCAAGTTGCGGCAAATAGGCACGAAAATCGGGCAAGTCGGACGAGGCCAACCGGGTGAAACGCGTCACGCCGTCGTATGGATCACCGCTCGACGAAGCCATCGGTGAGACCAACGCCACGTGCCGCCGACCATCGCTCGACCACGCCGGTCACCACGCCCGGCCGCCCGTGCGTCGAGGGCCCCGTCAGCAGGGCGAGCAGCCGCTCACACGCGGCACGCGGCCCCTCGACGTCGACCTGGACCCGACCGTCGTCCAGGTTCGCCGCGCTTCCGACCAGGCCGAGCTCAAGCGCCCGCGATCGCACCCACCACCGAAAGCCGACGCCCTGCACCCGGCCGCGCACCCAAACCGTCAGCCGGGCCGCTTCCTCCTGGTCGGTCACGGCAGCACGGTAACGCCCCCGGTTGCGCCAACCGCCGTCAGCAAGCTCGCGCCGTCCGGGAGAGCCGGCCCAAACCTCGTCACGACCCCGCTTAGGACGTCGAACTCCGCCAGCCGCAACGCACCGGACGTCGCGTCGCGGACTACGAAGATGAGGTGCGTGCCGTCGCGCCAGAACATCCCGGACGACGTGACCACGCCGGCGCTTCCATCGATCACCTGCGCGGTGCCCTGCCAGGGGGTGACGAGGACCAGCACGGGCAGGCCGTGACCGTCGACAGCCACGGCCGCGTGGTAGCCGCCGTCGCCGAGCGAGGCCGGGGAGTCGATGAACCGAGTGCCAGCCGGCGCGGGCAGGCCGGCTTGCGGGTGGATTCCGCCGAGGTCGCTGAAGTAGAGCCGGCACCGCGGACCGTCCGGGCAGCTCGGGTCGAGCCACATCGCCTGCGCGCCGTCGCTCATGCCAAGTAGCCGGCCCGCGTGGGTGATCTGTTGCGGCGAGCTGCCGGGTACCCACGAGGCGATTTCGACATTGCCGGCGGAGTCGGCCGGTTTGAGGAGCAAACCCGCGTAACCGAGGTTCTCAAACCTGCCGGGCTGCCAACCGGCGGGCAGCGGGGTGTCCCCGACGACGACCGGGTCGCCGTCGTGAACCAGCACCGCATACTCCTGGGTTCGCAGCACAGCGCTCGCGGCGCCCAAGTAAACGAACGCGGACGTCGATGACGCGATGTCCTGCCGGAACGCCCGGCCCTTATCAAGGCCGAACACGTGAATGGTTCCCGCCACGTCTGGCACGAACGGCTCGGTCGACAGCGTCGTCGCCGAGATGTCGGTGGCGCCGGGCGGCAAGGTGTCACGTGGGATCAGCAGATTGTCGGCCGCGACCTCGATCTCGCCACCAACCAGCAACACGACCTGCGGCCCGGTAACCGCGGGGTTCGACGCCGGGCCGGCGGACGGCGACGCCGACGATGGGGCCGGCGATGAAGATGACGATGGGGCCGGCGACAGCGACGCCGGTGGCGACGGCGAGGGCGTGGCGTTCGAAGATCCCTTGCGGTGCAACGAATTGATTGCCAGCGCGGCAACGAGGGCCAGCGCCAAAAGGACGACAAAAGCCGTCATGCCGCGGTTTCGACCGCGGTCGTCGCCGATGACGTCGGGCTGGCTCACCCTTCTACGTTAGTCACCAATGCGGGTTGCGTGGACGACGCTGGCAGGTCGGGCAGAAAAACGAGGACCGGTTCATAAACGACTCCCGGCGGATCAACGTCCCGCAGCGCGAACACGGCTCGCCGCGTCGTCCATAGACCTCTAGCGAGCGCTCGAAGTAACCGCTCTCGCCGTTGACATTCACATACAGCGAGTCGAATGAAGTCCCGCCTTGGGTCAACGCGCTTTGCATCACGGCGCGAACTCCGTCGAGCAACCGCTGTGACTCCGGGCGGCGCATCGTCTCGGTGGCGCGCGCGTAGTGCAGCTTCGCGAGCCACAAGCCCTCGTCGGCGTAGATGTTTCCCACACCGGAGACGAGCGTCTGGTCGAGCAACGCCCTTTTGAGCCCGGTGCGGCGGCGGCGAAGCGCCTCGTGAAACCTGGTGTCGTCGAACGCGTCTTCGAGCACGTCGGGTGCGATGTGCGCGATCTCTTGCGGCAGTTCGGCGCCTCCTGGCGACAACGCAAGCCCGCCGAAGGTGCGCTGGTCGATGAAGCGCAGCTGCGGGCCGTCGTCCGAAAATGAAAAACGCACCCGAAGGTGCGGGCCGTCCGGCTCAGCCGGGTCGAGCACCAAGAACTGGCCGCTCATGCCGAGGTGCGCGATGACGGCGTCGCCGGAGTCGAGCGGGAGCCACAGGTATTTGCCGCGCCGGCGGGCGGCCACGACGCGTCGCCCAAGCAAGCTCGCGGTGAAGTCGGCCGCACCCGGCAAGTGTCGGCGGATCGCGCGCGGATGGCACACCTCGACGGCTGAGATCACTCGGCCGACGACGAAGCGTTCGAGGCCGCGCCGCACGGTCTCGACCTCGGGGAGCTCGGGCATCGGTCAGTCAGCGTCGTCGGCCGCGGGCTCGCCAACACGACCGTTGGCGGATTCGCGGATCCGATTCCACGCCTCTTCGGCGGCTTGCTGCTCCGCCTCTTTCTTGCTCCGGCCGGCCCCGCTGCCGTATGCGACACCGCCCACTCGCACTTGCGCGGTGAACGTCTTCTCGTGGTCTGGCCCGCTATCGCCGATCTCGTAATAAGGAACGCCGAGCATGTGGGAGGCGGTGAGCTCTTGCAGCGACGTCTTCCAATCGAGGCCTGCGCCGCGGCGGGCGGCGTCGTCGATGAGCGGGTCGAAAAGCCGATGCACAAACGCGTCGGCAGCCTCGATGCCGACCGCGTAGTAGACGGCGCCAATCAAGGCCTCTAACGCGTCGGCGAGGATCGACGACTTGTCACGACCCCCGGTCGACTCTTCGCCGCGGCCGAGTCGCAGGTACTCGCCAAGGCCGAGCGACCGGCTGACGTCGGCGAGCGCCCGCATGTTGACGACGGCGGCGCGCAGCTTCGCCAGCTGGCCCTCGGGGAGATCCGGAAAACGGCGGAACAGCGTCTCGGTGACGATCACGCCGAGGACGGCGTCACCAAGGAACTCCAGCCGCTCGTTGGTGGGCAACCCACCGTTTTCGTACGCGTACGAGCGATGCGTGACGGCCCGCTCGAGGACGTCGTGATCGATCGCGACACCGGCGATCGACTCCAGCTCCTGGAATCGGTCGCCGTCGGTCATCTCCGCCCCCTCGGAGGGTGTCATCGGTCGGCTTCGATCAACCCGCGGCGACCGCGCGCCGGTTGTAGGTGCCGCAGTTGTGGCAAATCACATGCGGAAGCTTCGGCTCCCGGCACGCGGGATTCTCGCAACGCACCAGGGTCGGCGCGGAGGCCTTCCACTGGGCGCGGCGGCTGCGGGTGTTGCTGCGCGACTGCCTGCGCTTCGGAACCGGCACGGCTACGTCTCCTGGTCTGTCGTCTTGCTCTGGTTGCTCTTATCAGTACTCATCGCTCGCAGGCCGCCCCACCGTGGGTCGACCACGTCGTGCCCGTGCTCCGGCCCGACGTCAGCGAGTCGCGCCCCGCAGTCGGGGCACAGGCCCGGGCAGTCGTCCCGGCACACCGGCGCGAGCGGCAGCGCGAGCACCACCGCGTCACGAAGCAACGGCTCCAGGTCGATCATGTCGTCGACCAGGTGCCCGACCTCGTCGTCGTCCGCCTCGACCTCGTTGCCGGGGTAGAGGTACAGCTGCATGACCTCGACCTCCAAGCCTTGCGAGATCGGGTCAAGACAGCGGGCGCACTCTCCGGTCAGCGTGACCTGAGCGGTCCCGGACACCAGCACGCCCTCGCTCACCGACTCAAGGCGCAAGTCGATGACGAGGTCGCTGCCTTCGGGAACGCCGACCAACTCACCCGTCAGGCCCGCCGGTGCCGCAACGGTGCGGGAGATCGTGCGCATCGACCCCGGACGACGCGGCAAGTCGCGAGTGTCAACGACGAGCGGGGCTCGGGGGTCGAGATGCGTCAGGGTCTCCTGCTCCCTTCTGGCATGACAAGATCACATCAGGTTGTTTGATCTTTGCTCCCGTCGGCGAGGTGGCCGCGACGAGACCGGCACTTAGGTTACCTCGCGCGCGTCGTCCGGTCGATTCGAGGGCGAACGTCGCCGCTCACGCGCCGGGCAGGGGCTCCTCGTCGTCGTACTGCGCGTCGGCGAGCTGCTCCATCTCGTGTCGGCCGTGCAGCTTCTCCCGGCCGCGAAGGACGGCGGCGAGCGTCTTGTTCAAAACGATCTCGAAGTTGGCCAGCTTGGTGTCGACGTAGTCGTCGACCTCCTGACGCATCTGCCGCGCTTCGGCGTCGGCCTCGTCGCGAACCCGGGCGGCCTCCGCCACAGCCGCCTGGTGCACCTCGGTCTCGCTGATCAACTGGGCGCGCTGCGCGTGAGCGTCCTCGATGATGCGGTCGGCCTCGCGGCGTCCGTCGGCGACGACGTCGTCGCGCTCCTCCAGCAGCGACTCGGCGCGCTGCACCTCGGCGGGGATGAGATCACGCAGCTCGTCCAGGAGGCCCAATATCTGACCGCGGTTGACGATGCACGACGCCGACATCGGCATCGCCCGCGCGGACTCGATCTGGGCGACGATCTCCTCGAGCTTGTCTTTCAGTTCCACGATGCAGATCTCTCCCGAGGTGGGCCGGCGACCGCGCCTACTGCGAATCGCGCTCAAGCCGCTCGGTCAGGCGGCTGAGCACCGTCTTCGGCACCAAACCGGAGACGTCACCACCGTACGTCGCGACCTCCTTGACGAGGCTGGACGACAGGAAACTGTAGAGCGGGTTGGTCGACAGGAACAGCGTTTCGACGCCGGCCAGCCCCTGGTTCATCTGCGCCATCTGCAGCTCGTAGTCGAAGTCGCTGACCGCCCGCAAGCCCTTCACGATGACCGGGATGCCGCGGTCGCGACAGAAGTCGACAAGCAGCCCGTGGAATGACTCGACCACCACGTTGCCGTAGTCGGCCGTGGTCTCGCGAACCATCTCCATGCGCTCCTCGAGGGTGAACAGCCCCTTCTTCGACTTGTTCACCATCACCGCCACGGTGACCTCGTCGTACAGCTTCGAGGCGCGCGACACGATGTCGAGGTGGCCGTTGGTCACCGGGTCGAACGATCCAGGGCAGACCGCCTTATGCACCGACAGAGCCTCCCTTCCCCCCGGCCGCCGAGTTGCTGACACTTGCTGTGGCTCCGCAACAGTAGCCGTCACGAATCCTTCGCGGCTGCCCCGACGCGGCCGTACCAGATCGTGGCATCGCCATAGCGGCGCTCGCGGATCGCCCCGACCCAGCTCGGCCAGCTCCAGGGCTCGCGGCTCGCCCGCTCGACGACGAGCACCGCTTCCGGCGTCAGCGCCGGGCGCAGCGCCTCGAGCACCTCGCGCAACTTCGCGGCCGCGAGCTCGTAGGGCGGGTCGGCGAAGACCACGTCGAACTTGGACGACGCGAGGTCGTGCACCAGCGCCTCGGCTTTCCCGGGGACGACGGTCACCCCGCGCGCCGCGCCCAGTTCGGCGACGTTGGCGCGGATCGTCGCCAGCGCCTTGGCGGCCGACTCCACCACCGTGACGGTCGCGCCCCGCGACCAGGCCTCGATGCCGACCGCGCCGGACCCGGCGTAGAGGTCGAGAAACGCCACGCCGTCGAGGTCGCCGAGCAGCGAGGTCAGCGTGGAGAAGACGCCCTCGCGGGCCATGTCGGACGTCGGCCTGGTGCCGGACGGCGGCACCGCGAGCCGCCGACCGCCGGCTCGGCCGCCCACGACTCGCGTCACGCTTTCTCCGGGGACGTCATGCCTTTTCCAGGAACTCGGCTTTGTCGGTCGCCATCAGCCGCTGCACCTCGTGCGCCAGCACCGGGTACCCGCGCAACTCCGGGTCGTCGGCCACCAGCGCGGCGGCCTCCGTTCGGGCCCGCTCGATGACCTCGCGGTCGCGGCGCAGCGACAGCACCTTCAAGTCGCTGCGGCCGTGCTGCTGCTCGCCGAGGATCTGACCCTCGCGGCGCTGCTCGAGGTCGAGCTCGGAAAGCTCGAAACCGTCGGACGTCGCCGCCACCGCTGCCAGCCGGTCGCGCGCCGGAGCGTACGGCCCGGTCTCGGTGACCAACAGGCACAGGCTCGCGGCTTCGCCGCGCCCCACGCGACCGCGCAGCTGATGCAGTTGCGAGATGCCGAACCGGTCGGCGTCCAAAATCACCATCGCGGTGGCGTTCGGCACGTCGACGCCGACCTCCACCACCGTCGTGGCGACGAGCACGTCGACCTCGCCGGCGACGAACGCGCGCATGACCGCGTCCTTCGCGTCGGGCGTCATCCGCCCGTGCAGCATTTCGACGCGCAGCCCGGCGAGCTCGTGCTCCACGAGCTGCGGCGCGACGTCGAGCACTGCGAGCGGCGGGCGCTTGGCGTCTTCCTCGGGTTCGTCAGTGTCATCTAGGGGCTCGTCCGGCTCGTCCGGCTCGTCGCCGCCGATACGCGGGCACACGACGTAGGCCTGATGCCCGGCGGCGACCTCCTCGCGCACCCGTGCCCAGATTCGTTCCTGCCACGAGGGTTTCTCGATAACAGGCGCGACGAACGTCTTAATCGGCGCGCGTCCCTTCGGCAGCTCGTCGAGTGTGGAGACTTCGAGGTCGCCATACACGGTCATCGCGACCGTGCGCGGAATCGGGGTTGCCGTCATCACAAGCACGTGCGGACGACGGTCGTCGCGGGCCTTGGCGCGCAACGCGTCGCGCTGCTCAACACCGAACCGGTGCTGCTCGTCGACGACCACGAAGCCGAGGTCAGCGAACTGAACATGCTCCTGCAGCAGCGCGTGTGTGCCGATGACGATGCCCGCCGCCCCGGAAGCCGCGTCGAGCAACGCCTTGCGCCGCGCGGATTGCGGCATGGAGCCGGTGAGCAATGTGACGGTGGTGGCGTCGTCGGCGCCGCCGAGCTGGCCCTTCAACGCGAGCGGGCCGAGCATCGCGCAGATCGACCGAAAGTGCTGCTGCGCAAGCACTTCCGTGGGCGCGAGCAACGCCGCTTGGCCGCCGGAGTCGACGACGGTGAGCATCGCGCGCAGCGCGACGACCGTCTTCCCGGAACCGACTTCTCCTTGTAGCAACCGGTGCATCGGGTGGTCGAGCGCTAGTTCCTCGATCAGAACCTCCCCGACCGCGCGCTGGCCCTTGGTGAGCTCGAACGGCAGCCGCGCGTCGAACGCCTCAAGTAACCCACCGGGTCGTGCGATCCGCGGCGTCGCGGGGAGCGCGGCCGTCGCGGCCCGTCGCATCGCCATCGTCAACTGCAGGACCAGCGCCTCGTCGAACGCGAGCCGGGCGCGCGCCAAATCCTTGTCAGCAATGCCTTTTGGCCGGTGGACTCCCTCCAGCGCGTCTTTCAACCCGACCAGCCCGAGCCGCAGGCGAAGCTTCGCGGGCAACGGGTCGTCGATGTCGAGCGTGTCGAGCACGAGCCGGATGCTGCGCTGAATCGTGAACGTCGTCACCTTCGAAGTCGCCGGGTAAATCGGCAGAATCGCACCAGCGAAGTCGTCGCCGGTGGGACCAGACTCCTCATCGACGACGTGCACCTCAGGATGGGTGAGCTGCAATTTGCCTTTGAACGACCCGACCTTGCCGGCGAAAAAGGCCTTGCTGCCTAGGTCGAACTGCTTTCCGCGCCACGCTTGGTTGAAGAACGTGAGGGTGAGCGACTCCGTGTCATCGGTGATGCGGACGTCGGTTTTCGTGAGGTTGTGCCGGATCTTTCGCGTCTTGACGTCCGCGATCCGCGCGTACACCGTGACGTGCTCACCCTCTTCGAGATCGCTCAACTTGGTGAGCTCGCCGCGTTGCACGTAACGGCGCGGATAGTGTCGCAACAAATCACCGACGGTGTGTAACTCGAGCTCAGCCAACGCTCTTGCGGTGGCGCCTCCAACCACCGTTCGCAGCGGGGCTTCCAAGCCAGGCATCACTCGGCTCCGAGCCAGACGTCAGCACTCTCACCGACCGCGACCGTCGCCACCTGAACCGAGGGAAACGACTCGCGAACGCGTTCTGCAATTCGCGCCACAGCATCTTTTTCTGCGACGACGGTTATTAGCTCGGTGTCGACGTCGACCAGGGCCCGGAGCGCCTCGACGCAACGCGCCGCCGACTCTGCACCGCCACCCGGCACCCGCGCACAGCGCACCGCCGCTGCAGCAGCAGTCATCGCCGCGGCGTCGTCAGCAACGGCAACCGCCGGGTCGTGCACCGCAAGCGCCGCCAGCGCCGCGACAGGTGAGTCGACCGCGACGTGCGCCCCAGATGAGGGCGGAACCGCAGCGGTTACGTCGACGAGCCCGACAGCGGGTCGGCCGTCGTCCACAAGGGTGGCGCCGGCCTCGCACAGCGCGTCCCGGAACGCGGCGAGCGTTGAGCCGTCGCCGAGAACAAGCCGGACGACGTGTCCGTCGTGCGCCACGTGCGGTTCGACCCCACTGACGACGAGCGGCGTGACGCGGATGCGGTGCGCGTGCCCGACCGCCGCGCCAGCGTCGATCGCGGCGCCGGCGTCGTCGGTGTGCACGTGGACGTTCCACAACCCGCCGCCCCCCGACACCACCACGGAGTCGCCGACGCCGTCGAGCGCTGCGCGCAACGTCGGCACCCGTTCGTCGGCGACGTCGATCAGGTACATCACCTCGTAGGCCGGCGCGCCAGCAGCGACAGGCTCGACGGCGTCGAGTCGGGGGTGGGCGATCGAGGGGCTCGGCATGACGAGCGGACGCTCCTCGACGACGGCCTGCAGGGCCTCGAGCAGCAGCACCACGCCGCGACCGCCGGCGTCGACCACGCCGGCCCGGCTGAGCACGTCGAGCTGCTCCGGCGTTTCGGCGAGCGCGCGGTGGGCCGCGCCGACCGCCGCCGCGACGACGGCGTGCAGGTCGTCGGAGCCAGTGGCCTTCGCCGCCTCAGCCGCGGCCCGCGCAACGGTGAGCATGGTGCCCTCGACCGGGTGCGCGACGGCCGCGTACGCCAGCGCCACCGCCCGCTCCAGCGCCCGGGTGAGCCCTTTGCCGCGCGGAGGCAGCCGCTGCGCGGCGAGCACCTCGGCCACCCCGCGCAGCAGCTGGCTCAAGATCACCCCCGAGCTGCCCCGCGCCCCGAGCAGCGACTCCCGCGCCATTGTCATGGCGGTGGCCGCCAAGTCGCCGGCAGGCGCGTCGTCCGAGATCTTGGACGACGTGGCGGCGCTGCCGAGGGTGAGGTGCAGGTTCGTGCCGGTGTCGGCGTCTGCGACCGGAAAGACATTGAGGGAGTTGATCTCCTCGCGCATGGCGTCGAGCGCGGCGAGGCCGCCCTCGTACCAGCGGCGCACGGCCGCGGCGTCGAGGGCCTCGAGCACGGGTGATCCTTTCGGGAGCGACACTTGTCAGCACGAGGCTAGCCAGCCCGGACGACGTGGGCCGGTTGGCGTGACGGGGTTGTGGTCAGATACCCTCATGCGGTTGCCCGGAGCGGATTCGCCGGGCGGTGTTTGTCTAACGCCCGTCTGATGATCTTGGAGTGAGTTCGGTGGCTGCTGTCTGCGACGTCTGCGGCAAGGGCCCGGGCTTCGGCATGTCCGTCTC